>CAZQYK010000681.1:0-4401 GCA_964597285.1 uncultured Spirochaetales bacterium | reverse complement strand
CAGCTCGCCGGCTACCGCCACTACGGCTTCTGGTCGTGCATGGACACGATCAAGGAGCGGCAGATCCTCGAGGAGATCTGGGCCACGGGCAAGGCGCCGTGGAAGATCTGGACCTGAGCGGGGAGAGCATGCGACGAGCCGGAGACTGCCGCTTCTGCGGCGCAGCGCTCTCGACGACCTTCGTCGACCTCGGCGTCTCACCGCTCGCGAACTCCTATCTGAAGCCCGAGCGGCTGAACCGGATGGAGCCCTTCTACCCGCTCCACGCCTACGTCTGCGACGACTGCCTGCTCGTGCAGCTCGAGGAGTTCGAGACTCCCGAGGCGATCTTCGGCGACTACGCCTACTTCTCGTCGTACTCGGACACGCTGCTCGCCCACGCGAAGGCCTACTGCGAGCAGATGGCGCGCCGCTTCGGCATCGACGCGAGCCGGCGCGTCGTCGAGATCGCGAGCAACGACGGCTACCTGCTGCGGAACTTCGTCGAGATGGGCGTTCCGGTGCTCGGCATCGAGCCGGCCGCGAACGTCGCGAAGACCGCCGTCGAGCGCGGCATCCCGACGCTCGTCGAGTTCTTCGGCGAGGCGCTCGCGCGCCGCCTGCGCGACGAGGGCCGCAGCGCGCACCTGATCGCCGCGAACAACGTGCTCGCGCACGTCCCGGCTCTGAACGACTTCGTGCGCGGCCTCGCGCTGCTGCTCGAGCCCGATGGCGTGATCACGATCGAGGTCCCCCACCTGATGCGCCTCGTCGAGCGCAACCAGTTCGACACGATCTACCACGAGCACTTCTCGTACTTCTCGCTGCTCGTGCTCGAGCGCATCTTCGCGAGCCACGACCTCGCGGTCTTCGACGTCGACGAGATCGACACGCACGGCGGCTCGCTGCGGATCTACGCGCGCCACGCCGCCGACGACTCGAAGCCCGTACACGCAGGCGTCGCCGAGCTGCGCGGCCGCGAGATCGCGGACGGCTTCGACCGCGTCGACCGGCACACCTCCTTCGGCGAGCAGGTGGCCGCGACGAAGCGCGCACTGCTCTCCTTCCTGGTCGAGGCGAAGGGCCAGGGCCGCAGCATCGTCGCCTACGGCGCCGCGGCGAAGGGCAACACGCTGCTGAACTACTGCGGCGTCGGCACCGACTTCGTCGACTACATCGTCGACCGCAGCCCGCACAAGCAGGGCCTCTACCTTCCCGGCAGCCGCATCCCGATCCTCGGCCCCGAGAAGATCGCCGAGACGCGCCCCGACTACGTGCTGATCCTCGCCTGGAACCTGAAGGACGAGGTGATGGAGTCGATGCGCCACGTCCGCGAGTGGGGCGGACGTTTCGTCGTGCCGATCCCCCGCGTCGCCGTGTTCGAATGAGTCGGAGCGCGACGCTCGACCGCGCGGCGCTCGGCGCCGAGCTGCACCGGCTGATCGCCGAGCTGTACCCGATCTGCCGCAGCCTCACCGGCGACGGCGTGCGCCGGACGCTGGCGCGGCTCCAGAAGGAGATCCCGCTCGAGGTCCACGAGCTGCCGAGCGGCACGCCGGTCTTCGACTGGACCGTCCCGAAGGAGTGGAACCTGCGCGGCGCGACGCTGCGCGACGCGAGCGGCCGCACCTGGCTCGACGCCCGCGACTCGAACCTCCACGTCGTCGGCTACAGCGTGCCGGTGCACGCGCGCCTGTCGCTCGAGGCGCTGAAGCCGCGCGTGCACACGCTGCCCGACCGCCCCGACTGGATCCCGTACCGCACCTCGTACTGGAGCGAGACCTGGGGC
The DNA here is from genome assembly GCA_964597285.1 of uncultured Spirochaetales bacterium. Taxonomy (GTDB): domain Bacteria; phylum Myxococcota_A; class UBA9160; order UBA9160; family SMWR01; genus JAHEJV01. The sequence continues at coordinate 2,633 of CAZQYK010000681.1, read as the reverse complement.
CTGTGCATGTCGCAGCGCCAGCTCGACGCGCTGCCCGACGGCGAGTACGAGGTGCACATCGACGCGACCCTCGCCGACGGCCAGCTCACCTGGGGCGAGCTCCACGTCCCCGGCGAGAGTGAGGACGAGATCCTCGTCTCGACCCACGTCTGCCACCCCTCGCTGTGCAACGACAACCTGTCGGGGATCGCCGTCGCGACCGCGATCGCGCGCTGCGTCGCCGCCGCGCCGGGCCGCTACGGCTACCGCGTGCTCTTCGTTCCGGCGACGATCGGCCCGATCGCGTGGCTCGCGCGCAACGAGGCACGCGTCGGGCGCATCCGCCACGGCCTCGTGCTCGCCTGCGTCGGCGACCGCGGCGCCCCGACCTACAAGCAGACGCGGCGCGGCGACGCCGAGGTCGACCGCGCCGCGGCCCACGTGCTGGGGGGCGCCGGCGAGCACCGGATCGAGCCCTTCTCGCCCTACGGCTACGACGAGCGCCAGTACGGGTCGCCGGGCTTCGACCTCGCGGTCGGCTGCCTGATGCGCACGCCGCACGGGCGCTTCGCCGAGTACCACACCTCGGCCGACGACCTCGACTTCGTCGCGCCCGAGGCACTCGCCGACTCGGCCGCGAACGCGCTCGCCGTCTTCGACGTGCTCGAGGGCAACCGCCGATACCGGAACCTGTCGCCGAAGGGCGAGCCGCAGCTCGGGCGGCGCGGCCTCTACGACTCGCTCGGCGGCCGCCCGCTGGCCGACGACGAGCGAATGGCGCTGCTCTGGGTGCTGAACCAGTCCGACGGCGGGCACGACCTGCTGTCGATCGCCGAGCGCAGCGGCCTCGCCTTCGAGCGCATCCGCTGGGCCGCCGACGCGCTGCTCGCGCACGACCTGCTCGCTCCGGTCGCCGAGGCGGCGCGGTGATCGCGGCGCCGCGCGACGCGCGCGAGGTCGTCGAGGCCGACCTCGACTTCGCCTGCGGGCAGCTCGCCGACGAGCTCGAGCGCCTCGCCGGCCGCCGGCTGCTCGTCACCGGCGGCGCCGGCTTCCTCGGCTACTACCTCGTGCAGGTGCCGATGCACTGGAACCGCAGCGCCGACCCGGCGCGCCGCATCGACGTCACCGTCTACGACCACTTCGGACGCGGCCTGCCCGACTGGCTGGCGGGCCTCGGCGAGGCGCGGGCGCTCACGCTCGTCGCGCACGACATGACGCGCCCGCTGCCGGCCGACATGCCCGAGTTCGACTACGTCGTGCACGCGGCGTCGATCGCGTCGCCGATCTACTACCGCAAGCACCCGATCGAGACGATGGACGCGAACGTCGTCGGTGTGCGCTCGCTGCTCGACCACGCGCGCGAGCGCGCCGAGCGCGGCGCCCCGCTCGAGGGATTCCTCTTCTTCTCGACGAGCGAGATCTACGGCGACCCGGACCCCGCCAACGTCCCGACGCCGGAGACCTACCGCGGACTCGTCTCGTCCACCGGGCCGCGGGCCTGCTACGACGAGTCGAAGCGCTACGGCGAGACGCTGTGCGTGAACTTCGCGCAGGCCCACGGCGTGCCGGCGACGATCGCGCGCCCGTTCAACAACTACGGGCCGGGGCTCAAGATCAGCGACCGCCGCGTGCTGCCCGACTTCGCGCGCGACGTGCTCGCCGGGCGCGACATCCGCCTGCTCTCGAGCGGCGCGCCGACGCGCACCTTCTGCTACGTCGCCGACGCCGTCACCGGCTACTACAAGATCCTCGTGCGCGGCCGCCCCGGCGAGCCGTACAACGTCGGCGTCGAGAGCCCGGAGGTGTCGATGGCCGAGACCGCAGAGCGCGTCGCGAAGCTCGCGCGCGAGCTCTTCGGCTACGAGGGGCGCGTCGTGCGAGGCGAGAGCGAGGACCCGGCCTACCTCGTCGACAACCCGAACCGGCGCTGCCCGGTGATCCGCAAGGCCCGCGAGGAGCTGGGCTACGACCCCCGGATCCCGCTCGACGAGGGGCTGCGCCGCTCGCTGCTGTGGTACCGCGAGAACGCCGAGGCGGAGGACGCCTGACGTGGACGTCTGCGTCGTCGGCACCGGCTACGTCGGCCTCGTCAGCGGCGCCTGTCTCGCCGAGCTCGGCCACCGCGTCGTCTGCGTCGACGTCGACCCGGAGAAGATCGAGCGGCTGAACCGCGCCGAGCCGCCGATCCACGAGCGCGGGCTCGACGAGCTGCTGCGCCGCAACGTCGGCGCGCGGCTGCGCGGCACGACCGACCTCGCCGGCGCCGTCGCCGCGTCGGAGCTGACGCTGATCGCGGTGGGCACGCCCTTCGACGGCCGCGAGATCGACACGAGCTTCGTGCGCGGCGCGGCCGAGGCGATCGGCGCGGCGCTGCGCGCGCGCTCGGCCTTCCACACCGTCGTCGTCAAGAGCACCGTCGTGCCGGGCACGACCGAGCAGCTCGTGCTGCCGGCGCTCGAGGCGGCGTCGGGCAAGCGCGCGGGCCGCGACTTCGGCGTCGGCATGAACCCGGAGTTCCTGCGCGAGGGCGACGCGATCGAGGACTTCATGCAGCCGGACCGGATCGTCATGGGCGGCATCGACGACCGCTCGATCGACGTTCAGGAGGAGATGTATCGCGTGTTCGAAGGGGTGGACAAGCTGCGCACGAG
>CAZQYK010000680.1:0-10203 GCA_964597285.1 uncultured Spirochaetales bacterium | reverse complement strand
AGGCCGGCGTCGGGCGTGCCGAGATGCGCGAAGGCCGCGAGCTGCGCCGCGGAGACCGCGAGCGTGAGCGCGAGCCCCGCCGCGAGCCAGCGCGCGCGGGGGCGCTCGGCCGGGCGCAGCCACGCCCACAGCGCCGCACCGGGCAGCGCGAAGAGCGCGTGGATCTTCGTCGCGAGCGCGAGCGCGAAGAGCGCGGTCGCGAGCGCCGGGCGCCGCTCGAGCGCGAGCCACGCGCCGAGCGCGAGCGCGAGCGCCGCCGCGCTCTTGAGCTGCGACGCCCACGCGACCGCTTCGACGTTCGCCGGGTGCACGAGGAAGACGAACGCCGCGCCGAGCGCGGCCGTCCGCGGCGCGCCGGCGCGCTCGACGAGCGCCGCGAGCAGCAGCGCGTTCAGCGCGTGCAGCGCGACGTTCACCGCGTGGTAGCCGAGGGTCGACGCGCCGAAGAGCTGCCGCTCGAGCGCGGTCAGCAGCAGGTGCAGCGGCGCGTAGTTCGCGGTGTAGAGCGCCGCCGGGCCGCGCGGGTCGAGGATCGCGGCCAGGTTCGCGAGCGACAGCCGCTCGGTGTACGGATTCGCGACGAGGTAGCCGAAGTCGTCGGACACGAACGGGCCGGTCAGCGCCGGCGCGTAGAGCGCCGTCGCGATCGCTGCACAGAGCGCCCACAGCGCCACCGGCGGCGCAGCCGCGAGGCGCGCGATCATGCCCGTTCGGCGGCGGCTCCGCGGGCGCCGTCGGGCCGGCGCAACGCGACGACGTGCACCGTCGCGCCGCTGCGGCGCAGCGTGTCCCAGACGCTCGCCGCGAGCGCGAGCGGCGCGAGCAGCGCGCCGGCCGCGAGCAGCTTCGCGCGAACGCCGGGCGCGAAGGGCGCGGCGGCGCGATCGTGCAGCAGCGCGTACAGGCCGTTGCGCGGCAGCGACGGCGCGCGGTTGAGCGCGCTCTGGATCCAGCCGAAGGGGTTCTGTCGCAGCGAGAAGTGGTGGTCGCTGACCGGCTCGAATCCGCTGCGGTCGAGCAGGCGGCGCAGCGCGGCGAACGGAAACTGGTGCAGATGGCGCGGCAGGTCGAGGTGGAACCACGCCGCGCCGCTCCAGCGCGCCTGCGCGCTCGCGAAGTTCGGCACCGCGACGACCAGCCGGCCGCCCGGCTTCAGGATGCGGCGCACCTCGCGCAGCGTCTCGTCGGGCCGCTCGAGGTGCTCGAGCACGTGCCAGATCAGGATCTGGTCGAAGTGCGCGCGCGGGTAGCGCGCGTCGGCGAGGCGCGGCGCGACGCGCAGCTCGGCGCGCGGGTCGGCGCCGCGCGCGGCCGCGGCGGAGAACTCGACGCCGTGCACCTCGAAGCCGCGGTCGGCGAGCGCGCCGAGCACGACGCCGCGGCCGCAGCCGACGTCGAGCACGCGCGCGCCCGGCGGCAGGCCGCGCGACAGGAAGTCGACGTGGCGCGCGCCGACCCAGCGCACGAGCCGCTCGATCGCCGCGCGGAACTTGCGGCCCGGCTCGCCGTAGTAGGCGTCGGGGTAGAACGACGCGACCGTCTCGGCCCCGAGCATCGGCTCGAAGCGGCCGTGCCCACAGCGCTCGCAGACGACGACCGGCGCGGCGACGCCCTCGGCGGCGAAGCGCGGCCGCGCGCGCGCCGCGCCGCAGACCGGACACGGCGAGACGTCGCGCGCCGGCGCGTCCAGCGCGTGGACGGCGAGCCCGTAGAGCTGCTCCGGCGCCCGGTCGTCGGCGCGGATCGCGGACTCGCGCTGGCTCATCGGTCGGCCGAGCGTGCGCGCGCCGCGCGCAAAGGTCAACCTACGGCGGGCGACCAGAGGCGGAGGAGCGGAGTGGGCGCGATCGAGATCCGCGCGATCGATCATGTGGTGCTGCGCGTGCGCGACCTCGAGCGCTCGCTGCGCTTCTGGTGCGGGACGCTCGGCTGCCGCGAGGAGCGCCGCCTCGACGCGCTCGGCCTCGTCCAGCTGCGGGCCGGCGCCAGCCTGATCGACCTCGTCGACGTCTCCGGCCCGCTCGGTAAGAGATGGGGAGACCCCCCGGGGGAAAGCGGCCGCAACGTCGACCACGTCGCGCTCCAGCTCGCGAGCTTCGACGAGGCGGCGATCCGCGCGCGGCTCGAGGCCGACGGCGTCGAGCCGGGCGACGTCTCGCAGGTCTACGGCGCCGAGGGGATGGGGCCCTCGTTCTACGTCCGCGACCCCGACGGCAACGTCGTCGAGCTCAAGGGCCCCGGCGAGCTCCGGGGCCGCCGCGGGGAGTAGGAAGGCGAACCGGGAACCGGATCCGGCCTCCGAGTGTCGTATCCGATCGACCGCATCAGGCCGCGGTCGCTTCGACAGTTCTCCAGTTGCCGACCAGGCTTCGCCTCCGGGGCTCCACACCACCCCCGGAGGCGTTGCCACTTTCGGGGCCTGGGCCCGCTCAGGCCGGCTCGAGGTTCGCGAACTTCAGCATCAGCGTCTTCACGCCGGCCCGCTCGAACTGGACCTTGAGCTTCTGGTTCGCGCCGTCGCCGATCAGTGCGATCACGACGCCGACTCCGAAGTGGGGGTGGCGCACGCGCATTCCGCGCGCGAGCTCGCCGCTCTCGCCCGGGTCGGCCTGCGCGTACGAGTAGTCGTACGACTCGCCGCGCGCCGGTGCGGCGCGGTCGCGCGCGCGCGGGCCGCTCCCGCCGCCGCGCAGCGAGATCCGCTCGACGACCGCCTGCGGAATCTCGTCGAGGAAGCGCGACGGCACCCCGTAGGTGCGCGAGCCGAAGCGCAGCCGCTCGGCCGCCGAGCTGAGCGTCAGGCGCCGCATCGCGCGCGTCATGCCGACGTAGCAGAGGCGGCGCTCCTCCTCGACGCCGGCGTCGTCGCGCATCGCGCCCGAGTGCGGGAAGATGCCCTCCTCCATCCCGACGAGGAACACGATCGGGTACTCGAGGCCCTTCGCCGAGTGCACCGTCATCAGCGACACGCAGTCGTCGCGGCGGTCGTACTGGTCGACGTCGGAGACGAGCGCGACCTGGTCGAGGAAGAGCTCGAGGTCGCTGCGATCGTCGTCGGCCGCGGCCGCCGAGGCGTTCGCACGCTCGAAGTCCTCCGCCGCCGCGAGGAGCTCGCGCAGGTTCTCGAGCCGGCTCTCGGCCGCGGACCCGCCCTCGCGCTCGAGCGCGGCCAGGTAGCCCGAGCGCTCGAGCGCGAGCGCGGCGGCCTGCGCCGGCGGGGCGCCCGGCACGTCGGCGCGCAGGCCGTCGAGCAGCGCGAAGAAGCGGCGGATCTTCGGCGCGGTGCGCGCGTTCGCCTCGCCGTCGGCGAGCCGCCGAAGCCCCTCGAGCAGCGTCACGCCGTCGCGCTCGGCGATCTGCTCGGCGCGCTCGAGGCTGGTGCGGCCGATCCCGCGCGCCGGCTTGTTGACGATGCGGCGCAGCGCGGCGGCGTCGGCCGGGTTCAGCGCGAGGCGCAGGTACGCGAGCGCGTCCTTGACCTCCGCGCGGTCGTAGAAGCGCACGCCGCCGACGACGACGTAGGGCACGTCGTACTTCAGCAGCTCCTCCTCGAAGATCCGCGACTGCGCGTTCGTGCGGTAGAAGACCGCGCACTCGCCGTACGCGCCGCCGGCGCGCGCGTGCGCGAGGATCTCGCCGACGACGATCTGCGCCTCCTCGCGGTCGTCGCTCGTCTCCAGCACGCGGATCGCGTCGCCGCCCTCGCGCTCGGTGAAGAGCTCCTTGCGGCGCCGCGCGACGTTGTTCGCGACGACGCCGGAGGCGCCGGCGAGGATCGGCTGCGTCGAGCGGTAGTTGCGCTCGAGCTTGACGACGACGGCGTCGGGGTAGTCGCGCTCGAACTCGAGGATGTTCGCGAGATCGGCGCCGCGCCAGGCGTAGATCGACTGGTCCGGGTCGCCGACGACGCAGAGGTTGCGGTGATCGGCGACGAGCTGCTGCACGAGCCGGTACTGCACGCGGTTCGTGTCCTGGTACTCGTCGACGAGCAAGTACTGCCAGCGGCGGCGGTAGTGGGCGAGCACCTCGGGGAAGCGGTCGAAGAGCGCGACGGTCTGGAGCAGCAGGTCTCCGAAGTCGAGCGCCGACGCGTCGGCGAGCAGGCGCTGGTAGGTCGCGTAGAGCTCGGCCTGCTGCGCGGTCTCGGCGTCGGCGGCCTGACGCGAGGCGGTGGCCGGGTCGAGCCCGGCGTTCTTCCACTGGTCGATGCGCCAGCGCAGCCGCCGCGGGTCGACGAGCTTCGGGTCGAGCGCGTGGCGCGCGAGCGTCTGCTTGGCCGCCGACAGGCTGTCGGCCTCGTCGTAGATCGCGAAGCCGCGCGAGAAGCCGAGGTGCCCGACGTCGCGGCGCAGGATCCGCACGCACAGCGAGTGGAACGTGGACAGCCAGACGCCCGAGGACTCGGCGCCGAGCAGCTTCTCGACGCGCTCGCGCATCTCGCCGGCGGCCTTGTTCGTGAACGTCACCGCGAGGATGCCCTCGGGCGCGATCCCGCACGCGCCGATCAGGTACGCGATGCGCTGCGTGAGCACGCGCGTCTTGCCGCTGCCGGCGCCGGCGAGCACGAGCAGCGGACCCTCGGTCGTCGTGACGGCTTCGCGCTGCTCGGGGTTCAGGCCCTCGAGGATCGTTTCGGCGAGCACAGCGGGTGGCGTTCTCCGCGCAGGCGGTCCGGCGGGGCGAGGGGGGAGCAGGGTACCTCAACGCGCAGCGGCGCGCGCGCTAGCATGCGCGCGTGGCGGAGATCCGCATCGAGCGACCCGAGGGCGCCGACGCCCTCGCCGAGTTCGTCGCGCTGCACGACCGCGTCTACGCGTCGCGTCCGGCGCGCTGGCACGCGTCGCCGCTGCACCTGCCGATGCTGCTCGGGCAGACGCCGGTCACCGTCGAGCGCGAGCTCCAGCCCTTCGCGGCGCGCGAGGGCGGCGACCTGGTCGCGCGCGTCACCGCCTGCGTCGACGCGCCGTACGTGCGCCACTGGAACGAGCGGCTCGGGCACCTGCTGATGGTCGAGGCGCTGCCCGGCGCGCGCGACGCGGTGCGGCGGCTGCTCGACGAGGCCTGCGTGTGGCTCGCCGAGCGCGGGCTCCCGGCGGCGCGCACCGGCATGGGCATCTTCGACATGCCCTACAACGTCGACGCGTACGACGCGCTGCCCCCGAGCCTGCTGCGTCAGAACGGCCCCGAGGTGCACGCGCAGATCAAGTCGGCCGGCTTCGAGACGGAGCAGGGCTTCGTCGACTACGCGATCGGGGTGCGGCCCGAGCTGGTCGAGCGCTGGGAGGGGGCGCTCGAGAGCGCGCGGCGCAACGGCTTCGAGATCGCCCCGCTCCGCGACCTCGAGCTCGCGCCGCGCTCGCAGCTGCTCTCCGAGCTGTGGAACGAGACCTTCGCGACGCACTGGGGCTGGACGCCGCTCTCGCCCGAGGTCGCGCGCCTGTTCGTGCTCGACGACTCGACGGCGCTCGACACGAGCGTGTTCGCGCTCGCCGACGGCGAGCCGGTGGGCTTCTGCTTCGTGATGCCCGACGACCCCGCGCACGCCGACTTCGCTCCCGGCCGCTCGCTGCGCCCCCAGGAGCGGCTGAACATGCTCGCGATCGGCGTGCGTCGGCCCGCGCGCGGACGCGGCGTCAACTACGCCATGGCGTCGTACGCCTTCCTCGAGCTGGTGCGCCGCGGCTGGACCCACCTCTCGTACACGCTCGTGCTCGACGACAACTGGGCCTCGCGCCGGACCGGCGAGGGCCTCGGCGCGTCGCTCTGCGCGAACTACGTCGCCTACCGGCGCGACTTCGGCCGGCGCTGACCCTTCATTCGAGCAGCCGCTCGCGCAGGACCAGGCGCGCCAGCCCGCGCCCCGAGATCTCGTGGCTCAGCGGCGTCCAATGGCGGTGCGAGCGCATCCAGTAGAGCAGCCGGCCGTCGCGCTGCGCCTCGAGCCAATCGCGCGCCGGCGCGAACGCGACTCCCGGACGGTCGAAGTCGAACGCCTCGGCCGGGAAGAGCTCGACCAGGTCCCACTGCTCGGGCGGGGCGCCCGGTGTCGCCGGGGGGAGCAGATCGGGGATGCTCTGGATCACGAGCGGAATCCCGCGCTCGCGACAGAACGCGTACATGCGCTCGAGGATCGCGACGGCGAGCCGGCTCTCGTAGTCCGCCTCCGCGGCCGCCTCCGGCTCCGGCTCCGCGGCGGCGCCCCCGCCCGCCTCGGCCTTCGCGGCGGCCTCGTCGATGCGGCGCAGACCCTGCTCGACGATCGCGCGCTTGAGCGCCTTCGTCGCCTCCTCCTTGACGAAGACGAACGCGTTCGAGCGCTCCGACAGGAAGTTGAACACCCAGTTCGTGTTCAGGAAGTTCCCGAGACGGCCCGCGGGAACGTAGTCGTGGCTCAGCGCGACGAGCTCGTCGCCTTCGAGCGCGAAGAGGCCCGTGCGGACGTTGTCGACGAAGTCGTTGCCGTAGAACGACACCAGCACCAGGTCGGGCGCGTAGCGGATCAGCTCGCGCTCGAGGTACAGCAGCTCCTCGGCGTTCGAGAAGCCGGACACCCCGGCGTTGAGCACCTCGACGCGGTGCCCGGCGGCGCGCAGCTCGCGCTCGAGCACGCTCGAGAAGGTCCGGTCGACGTCGACCTCGTAGCCGATCGTGAAGGAGTCGCCGAGCGAGACGATGCGCTTCACGCCGAGAGGCTTCGCGTACGCGAAGTCCCGGTCGTCGCGCATGCCCTGCGCGTTGATCCGGAACGTCGTCGTCATGTCGGCCGACTTGTGCCGGTACTCGGCGTTCGGCTCGTTGTACCGCAGCCCCCAGAGCGCGGCGACGACGTGGCGCGGGAACTTCGGCTGCTCGCCGTGCACGAGCAGGACCGTCGCCTCGGCCAGCAGGCCGCTGACGAGCAGCGCGACGCCCAGCGTCAGGAGGTTGGCGAGCATGCGCCCGCGCGGTCTTGCGGTGGGAGGGCTCGTCGGAATCTCCCCGAGGGCGCCACCCGACGGCGCACGCGCAACCTAAGGGAACGCCGCCGGCTCGGCAAACCCGCTCGGCCCTCTCGGCGCTGCATTTCCTGCCGCGCACCGCGAAATCTCCTCGCACGCGTCGGTGGATCGCGTACCATCGCGGGGCGTTTCGATGTCCAGCCCGCGCAAGGACTCCCTCGCAGTCGGCGTCCTGGTGCTCGCACTGCTCGCACCGGTGATGGGAAGGGCGAGCTGCGTCTCGGGCGCCGACGCGGACGGCGACGGGATCTGCGACGCCTTGGACAACTGTCTCGAGTTCGCGAACCCGACCCAGCTCGACGTCGACCTCGACGGCTACGGGAACGCCTGCGACGGGGACTTCGACGGCGACGGACGCGTGACCTCCGGGGACTTCTCCCGCTCCTTGGCCCTCGGCGTCGGACGCGCGGATCCCGATCCGGCCTACGAGATCGTCGCCGACGCCGATGGCTCGGGGCACATCGACGGGTCCGATTTCTGGCGCTTCCTCTCCCAGTACACCGACTCGGGGCGCCCCGGGCCGTCGGGCCTCGCGTGCGCGGGCCGGCCGCCTTGCAGCTCCGGCCTGCCAGCGCCGTCGCAAGCCGAGCACGTGCTCGCTCGGATCAGCTACGGGGCGACGGCAGCGACGCGAGCGCGCATCCGTCACATCGGCGCGGCCGCGTACGTCCGGGAGCAGCTCGATCCCGCGCGCATCCCCGACCCGGAGCTCGAGGGAAAGCTGGCCGCGCTGCCGAGCCTCGGGATGGACGTGCAGCAGCTGGTCGCGACCTACGACGACACCACGCCCCTCCGCGAGCTGACGCGCGCGCGCATCCTGCGCATGCTGTCCGGCGAGCGGCAGCTCGAGGAGCAGCTCGTCGACTTCTGGCTCGACCACTTCAACGTCTACGCGATCCCGGGCTACACCAAGCGGACGATCGTCGCCTACGAACGAGACGCGATCCGCCCGCACGTCCTGGGCCGCTTCGCGGATCTGCTGCGCGCCACGGCGCGGTCGCCGGCGATGCTCGAGTACCTCGACAACCGCTTCAACGTGGTGGACGGGCTCAACGAGAACTACGCGCGCGAGCTGCTCGAACTGCACACGCTCGGCGCCGACGCCGGCTTCACCCAGTCCGACGTGCGAGAAGCCGCGCGCAGCCTCACCGGCTGGGGTATCGACTTGGCACGCCCCGATGGCTTCCGCTTCCGCGCCACGCGCCACGACGACGGCGCGAAGTCGCTGCTCGGCGGCTTCACGGTTCCGGCGGGACTCGGCGAGAGCGGAGGCGCCGCGCTGCTCGACCACCTCGCGAGCCGGCCCGAGACCGCGACCCACGTCTGCCGGAAGCTCGTGGTGCGCTTCGTCGACGAATCCCCTCCCGGAGCGCTCGTGGCCTCCTGCGCGCACACCTTCCGCACCCGCGGCGGCGACCTCGCCGCGGTGATGGAGACGATCCTGCTCTCGCCGGAGTTCCTCGACCGCGTCGAACACCGCCGCAACAAGGTCAAGCGGCCGGCCGTGCTGATCGCGAGTCTCGCACGCGCGCTCGGTGCCGACGCGGAAGCGGTGTTGGCGGTCGTGGAGTCGCAGCTCGCAGCCTTCGACGGGTCGCCCTACGTCGCGCGGCCGCCGACCGGCTACCCGGACGCCTCTGCGCACTGGTCGAGCCCGGGGCGCCTCGTGCTCGCGCTGAACACCGTGCAGAGAGCGGCGCTCGGTTTCGGCGGCTACGCGCCCATCTTCGACGTCCCAGCGCCGGCGACCAGCGTCGAGATCGCCGATCGGCTGATCGCCCAGCTGCTGCCCGACGGTGTCTCGGCCGCGACGCGCAGCAGCGCTGCCGGGCTCGCGCACGCGCTGCGGCGGGCGCCGCGCGACGAGCGGATCCTGCAGGTCGCGTCGCTGCTGCTCTCGAGCCCGGAGTTCCTGTTGCACTGATCCGGAGGAGGCCTCTTGTCAACGACGCGCGCAGAGTTCGAAGGGCGGTGGTCCCGCCGCGGGTTCCTGATCGCGGCCGGTGCGGGCGCGACCGCGGCGCTGCTGCCGGGAACGGGGCGCGGCTCCGGCGCCGACCGGGTGCTCGTCGCGCTCTTCCTGCGCGGCGCCGCGGACGCTCTGAACCTGTGCGTTCCGCAGGCGGACCCCGACTACTACGCGCTGCGCCCGACGCTCCAGGTGCCGGCCGGCCAGGCCCTCGACCTCGACGGCTTCTTCGGCCTCGAGCCGACGCTGTCGCCGCTGCTGCCGATCTTCCGCAGCGGTGACCTGGCGCTCGTCCACGCGGTGGGAAGCACCGACCCGACGCGCTCCCACTTCGACGCACAGGGCTACATGGAGCGCGCGGTGCCGGGCGACAAGTCGGTGACCGACGGCTGGCTCAACCGCTACCTCGCCGCGACCGCCGATCGCCGGCCGATCGCCGGCATGTCGCTCGGCGGCGGGAGCGACGGAACGCTGGCCGGCCCGGCTCCCGCGCTCGCGTTCGCGACGCTCGCCGGATTCCAGCTCGACGGGAAGTACATCGCGCCGCGCGGGGGCGCGCTGCGCGAGCGCTACGCCGCGCTCGGCGGCGCGCTGGGCCGAAGCATGGACCAGGCCTTCGAGGCGCTCGCCGAGATCGACCGCGCGCGCAGCGCGAGCGCGGTCGCCTATCCCACCTCCGCGCTCGGCGCCGCGCTGCGCGACGCCGCGGCGCTGGTCCAGGCCGACGTCGGAGTGCGCGTCGTGACCGTCAACGCCGGCGGTTGGGACACCCACTCGTACCAGACGGGGCGGCTCGTCTACCTGATCGACGATCTCGCGAGGGCGCTGGCGGCCTTCCATGCCGACCTCGGCGCGCACCGCGGCCGCACGCTGCTGCTCGCGATGACCGAGTTCGGGCGCAGCGCCGCGCAGAACGCCGCCGGCGGCACCGAGCACGGCCACGGCGGGCTGATGCTCGCGCTCGGCGGCGGCGTCGCGGGCGGCCGCGTGCTGCTGCGGGGCGGCATCTGGCCGGGGCTCGACGCGGCGCGCCTGTACGAGGGGCGCGACCTGAAGGTCACGACCGACTTCCGCGACGTGTTCGCCGAGGTGCTCGACCGCCACCTCGGCGTGCGCGACCCGCGCCCGATCCTGCCGGGCCACGCGGCGCACCCGTCGCGCTATCCCGGGCTGTTCGCCTAGCAGGTGCTCAGGCGCCGCCGCGGACGGCGAGCAGCAGCAGCCCTGCGACCGCGA
>CAZQYK010000679.1:0-3397 GCA_964597285.1 uncultured Spirochaetales bacterium | reverse complement strand
GACGAGGCCGCGGATGCCCTCGACGTCGACGCGGCCGTTCGCGGCCGCGACCCACACCTCCATCTGGCGCGGGAGCTTGATGCACAGGCTCGCGCAGCCGCGCCGGTTCCACTTGCGCGGCACGTCGACCTCGAGGTCGAGCCGGCCGCCGGTCTCGCTGAACACGAGCTGGATCTCGCCGAGCAGCCGCTCGGCCGCCTCGACCGACTCGGCGCGCGCGCTGCGCAGCGCGGTGACCTCGATGTCGTCGCGGTCCTCGCCGGTGATGCGCGTGACGCCGTTCGAGTTGTGCACGCGGAAGACGTGGCCGGGCGGCGTCGGCAGCGTGCGCGTCTCCTTCGACTCGGCCTTCTCGGCCCACGGGACGCCGGCGAGCAGGCTGCGCAGCAGGCCGGCGAAGCCGGTGCCGCGCGTGGCGCCGTCGCTGTCGTTGTCGCGTCGTCTCATCGGCGTGCCATGACTAGTGGAAGCGGCGGTCCTGATCGCGGCGCTTCGCCTCCCACTCCTCGTACTGCACCGCGCGCAGCTTCTGGCGCATCCGGTAGCGGCGCCAGCGGTACTTGAGCTGCGCGAGCGTCGGGAGCCCGCCGGAGACGTCGCCGCTGCGCCCGAGGTACAGCCAGCCGACGACGACGCCGCCGAGGTGGCCGACGTGGCTGATGTTGCCGCCGCCCGGGAAGATCAGCGCGAGCAGGAAGAGCGCCGGGATCAGCCAGATCGCTCGGAACGCGACCGGCGGGAAGATCAGCATGATCGTGCGGTCGGGCCAGGTCAGCGAGTACGCGAGGATCACGCCATAGATCGCGCCCGACGCGCCGACGGTCGGGATGTGGAGCGCCATCGTCGACACGATGCCGACCGCGTAGAGGAGGTACGGCACCGTCGCGATCAGCACGCCGGCGCCGACGCCGCAGACGAGGTAGTAGATCAGGAAGCGCCGCGGGCCCCACGCCATCGCGAGCGGCGAGCCGAACATCCACAGCACGAAGCAGTTGAGCAGGATATGGCCGAGCCCGCCGTGCAGCCACATGTACGTGAACGGCTGCCACAGGAAGCCCTGCTGCCAGACGAGGACCGGGCGCACCGCGCCGAGCTGGGCGAGCGGCTCGACGAGCAGCTGTGCGACGAACACGACTGCGATCGCGATCAGCAGCCGTTGCACGATCGGCGGCGTGAACGGCGGCCCGATGCCGAGCCCCGCTCCTCCTCCCGATCGATGGCCACCGCCGTACACGTGTCGTCTCTCTCCACTCTTGCGTCGTGCGCTTGCGTCGTGCGCGCGCGCCACTTCCGCGCGCGGCCCCGACGGATCCTATCGGAGGGGGCGCGCGGCGGCCGGCTCGCGCGGAGCCGGAGTGCGCGGCAGCGATTCTCGAAGCTGTCGGCGGGAAGGGGCGCGCGAATCCCGCGGTGTCGTTGAGGTTACGGCACGGCGTCGGCGGGCGTCAACGAACCTCCCCTGGGGGGGAGAGCCTCGAGTGCGTCGCGGGCCGCCTCGGCGCCGAGGCCCGAGAGGTCGACGACCGGCATCTCGAGCCCGAGCGCGCGCGACAGATCGCCGATCCGCTCGCGGCACTCGGCCGGCGTGCCGACGACCGGGGCGCCGGCGAGCTCGGCATCGGGGATCGTCGCGAACCACGGGTTCCAGCGCCGCAGCTCGGCGAGCGCGTCGTCGGTCGACAGGCGCTCGACCCGGGTGAAGAGCCACTGGCGGCGGCGGATCTCGGCGGGGTCGCGGCCGATCGCGGCGCAGGCCCGCTCGAGCGCGGCGGCCGACGCGGCGACGCGCTCGGGCAGCGCCGGCCAGTTGACGTTCCAGACGTCGGCGTGGCGCGCGACGACGCGCAGCAGGTCCGGAGCGCGCGCGCCGACCTCGACCGCCGGCCCGCCGCCGGGCGGCGCCGGGCGCACCCGCGCGCCGTCGAACGCGACGCGGTGCCCGCGGCGCGTCACGCTCTCGCCGCGCCACAGCGCGCGCACCGCATCGAGCGTCTCGTCGAGCCACGCCGCGCGCTCGGTGCGCGAGAGCGGCGCGTAGCCCCAGCTGCGGTCCTCGGGTCGGTCGCCGGTCGAGATCAGGAACTGGAGCCGGCCGGGCGCGATGCGCTCGGCGGTCGCGGCGGCCTGCGCGAGCCGCGCGGCGTTCCAGTGCTGTACGAGGCGGATCGAGCCGATGCCGATGCGGCGCGTGCGCGCGAGCAGCGCCGTCGTCACGGTCCAGCCGTCGAGCACGTCGACGTCGCGACGGCGCGAGAGCTGCGTCACGTCGCCGTCGTGGTAGGCGGCCGCGTAGCCGAGCTCCTCGGCGCGGGCGACGAGCGCGGCGAGCTCCTCCCAGGCCAGCGTGTGCCAGCCGAAGACGACGCCGAGCTTCACCGCAGGCGGCCCAGCCGCCGGGCCGCGTGGATCAGCGCGAGCGCGCTCTTCGCGTCGCGCAGCTCGCCGTTCCAGACGAGATCGAGCGCGCGAGCGAGGGGGGTGCGCACGACCTCGATCACCTCGTCGTCCTGCGGCCGCGACGGCACCGGCTCGAGGTCGAAGGCTGCGAAGAGGTGGATCACCTCGTCGGTGAAGCCGGGCGTCGTGAAGATCGACGCGAGCCGCTCGAGCCGCCCGGCGCGCCGGCCGGCCTCCTCCTCGAGCTCGCGCTCGGCGCAGGTCTCGGGTGTGTCGCCGGCGTCGAGCTTGCCGGCCGGCACCTCGAGGATCGTGCCGCCGGCGGCGTGGCGGTACTGGCGGATCAGCAGCACGTCGTCGTCGCTCGCGAACGGGACGACCGCCGACGCGCCGGGGTGGTGCACGATGTCGAGCCACAGCTCGCGGCCGTTCGGCAGCCGCACGCGCTCGCGCGAGACCTCGAGGCGGAAGCCCTGGACCGCGTCGTCCCCGCCCTGCTCCACTCCTCCGGTCGGCTTCGCCATGCGCGGCAGGGTACCGTTCCCGGGCGCGCCGGCCGACGCAGGGGTGCGCAGCGCCGGCTCGGGAGGTCGGCTTGACCCGCCAGCTCGACAAGATGATCGCGATCGGGCTGCCCGGCGCCGAGTGGGCGCTCGAGGGCGTGTACGCGCGCGGCGACGGCGACGGCGGCGCGGTGATCGCGCCGCCGCACCCGCTCTACGGCGGCAGCATGGACTCGCCGGTCGTCGCGGAGCTCGCGTGGGCCTGCCACCGCGCCGGCTGGGCGAGCGTGCGCTTCAACTGGCGCGGCACCGGCGCGAGCGGCGGTGCGCCGTCGGGCGACGCGGCCGACGCCGACGCCGACTACGCCGCGGCGCTCGCGCACCTGGCCGCCCCGGTGTCCGGGCCGCTCGTCGCGGCCGGCTACCCCTTCGGCGCGGCGGCGGCGCTGCGCGCCGCGGCGCGCGCGCCGCGCGTGCGGCGCCTGGTGCTCGTCGCG
>CAZQYK010000678.1:0-8232 GCA_964597285.1 uncultured Spirochaetales bacterium | reverse complement strand
GCCGCGCCGCGGCCGGCGACTCGGTGATCCGCACCAGACGGTCGGGCGGCGCGAAGAGCAGCGTGCCGCGCGACTCGAGCGGCTCGGAGAGCAGCGCGAGCTGCTTCACCTCGCGGAAGCGGGCGCGCACGCCCGACGTCGACGCCATGCCGCGCATCAGCGACTCGAGCGTCGGCTCGGCGTCACCGGGCGCCGCGCCCGCGGGCCCGACGAGCGCGAACGCGACCCCGAGCGCGGCGAACGCAGCCGCGGCGCGCGGCCGAACGCCGCGCGCCGTCCGGTCCCACCTGCCTGTGCGCGTCGCTCGCCGCGTCATCCACCCCGTCCGAAGCGCCGCCGGCCGCCCGGCGGCCCGTCGGAGAGGCGGGATTCTAACGCTCCGCCGATCCGACGGAGAGGCGGGATCCCGACGCTCCTCGGGCGGGTCGCCCGACGGCGCCGATTGCCACGCCGAAGCGTCGGGTGATAGAATCGTCGCTTCAAGTGGCGACCGGGATTGAGGAAATCGGGAGATCGGGGCGGTCGCGGCGCGCGGTCGGCGGCCGGCGTGCCGGCGTGCTCCGGCGCATCGCCACCGCGATCGTCCGGGCGGAGAAGCTGGCGCGCGTCACGTTCGGCTTCGGCTCCTACGGCCTGATCGCGGTGACGCTCGGCTTCGTCGTGCTGCCGCTGCAGCGGCTCGCGGGGCGCCTGCGGCCGGGCGGCGAGCATCCGGAGCTGCGCGCCCAGCGCACGATCCACCGCGCGACGCGCGGCTGGGCCGCATTCGTGCGCGCGCTGCGTCTGATCCGCGTGCGCGAGATCGGCACCGAGGCCCTGCGCCGCCGGCCGCATCTCGTCGTCGCGAACCACCCGTCGCTGATCGACTCGCCGCTGCTGACGACGTGCATGCCGCAGGCCGACTTCGTCGTCAGCGCCGAGTGGACGCGCAATCCCTTCCTGCGCCACACGATCGCGGCGGCCGGCTACCTGCGCGCCGAGACCGGCTCGGCGCTCGTGCGCGAGGCGGTCGCGCGGCTGCGCGCCGGTCGCAGCGTCGTGATCTATCCCGAGGGCTCGCGCACGCCGCCCGAGGGGCTGCGAGCGTTCCAGCGCGGCGTCGCGCACATCGCGCTGCGCGCCGGCTGTGACGTGCTGCCGGTCGTGCTCCGCGTCGAGCCGCGCTGGATGACGCGCGGCCACGCGTTCCGCAACGTTCCCGACGTGGCGCCGGAGTGGGAGATCGAGGTCGGCGCTCCGATCCGCCCGGCCGACCACGTCGCGACGGGCGAGAGCCGCGTCGAGTCGGCGCGACGCCTCACCGCGGTGCTCCAGGAACATTTCGAGAAGAGGTGGGAACGTGGCAACCGCTGACGGACTCGAGGCCGAGATCAAGGCGCTGATCGTCGAGGCGCTCGCGCTCGAGGACGTCGAGCCCGACGAGATCGAGACCGACGCGCCGCTCTTCCTCGAGGGGCTCGGGCTCGACTCGATCGACGCGCTCGAGCTCGCGATGGCGCTCGAGGACCGCTACGGCGTCACGATCGAGGACGACCCCGAGCGCAACCAGCAGATCTTCGCCTCGGTGAAGAGCCTCGCCGAGTTCGTCGACGGTCAGCGAAGCCGAGCGTCGTGATCCCGCTCGCGCGCCTGCTCGACTCCCCGGAGCAGGTCGACCGCCTCGTCGCGTTCGGTCGCGAGGGCGAGCGCTCGCTCGCCGACCTGCGCCGCGACGTCGGCGCGCTCGCGGCGCGCCTCTCGCCGGCGAAGGGCGCGGCGCTCGTGCTGCACTGCGACGACGCGTACGCGTTCGCGGTGGCGCTGTTCGCGGCCGCGCGCGCCGGCGCGCGCGTGCTGCTGCCGCCGTCGCGCCAGCCCGGCGCGCTCGCGCAGCTCGCGCCCGAGGCGTGGGGCGTGCTGCTCGACGACGCGGGCGCCGCGCTCGCCGGCCTGCCGTGCTGGCACCCGCTCGACGCCGACGGCGCCGCGCCGCTCGACGCCGCGCCGCTCGACCGCGACGCGCCGCTCGCGGTGCTGTTCACGTCGGGCACGACCGGCGGCGCGACGCGCGTCGGGAAGGCGCTGCGCCACCTCGACGACGAGGTCGCGGTGCTCGAGCGCCGCTTCGGCGCGCAGCTCGGCCCGCGCGCGCGAATCCTCGCGAGCGTCGCCCCGCAGCACCTGTACGGGCTGCTCTTCCGCGTGCTGTGGCCGCTCGCGGCCGGCCGACCCTTCCTCCGCTCGGCGGCGCTGCATCCCGAGGAGCTCGGCCCGCTGCCCGACGGACCCGAGCCCTTCGCGCTCGTGACGACGCCGGTGGCGCTGCGTCGCTGGGTCGGGCGCGGCGGGCTCGCGCGCGGGCGCGAGGGCTGCCGCGCGGTGTTCTCGTCGGGCGGGCCGCTGCCGGCCGACGTCGCGCGCGCGGTCGCCGACTCGCTCGGCGAGCCGCCGTGGGAGATCTACGGCTCGACCGAGACCGGCGGCGTCGCGGTGCGCCGCCAGCAGCGCGGCGGTGAGCCATGGCGCGCGCTGCCCGGCGTCGACGCGTCGGCCGATCCGGAGACCGGTTGCCTCGTCGTCGCGTCGCCCTTCGTCAGCGCCGGCGACACGGCCGGCCCAGAGAGCGCGCGCTTCGCGACCGCCGACCGCGTCGCGTTCACGGCCGACGGCGGCTTCGAGCTGCGCGGCCGCGCGGACCGCGTCGTCAAGGTCGGCGAGAAGCGCCTGTCGCTCGCCGACATGGAGGCGCGCCTCGTCGCGCACCCGGCGCTCGCCGACGCCGCGCTGATCCCGCTCGAGGGCGTCGCCGGCGAGACCCGCGTCGGCGCGGTCGTGGTGCCGGCGCAGAGCGCGTGGGACGCGCTCGCGAGCGAGGGGCGCCGCGCGCTGACGAAGCTGCTGTCGGAGTACCTGGCGCCGGACTTCGACCGCGTGTTCCTGCCGCGCGCGTGGCGCCTGGTCGCCGAGCTGCCGCGCGACGCGCAGGGCAAGCTTCCGATCGAGCGGCTGCGCGCGCTCTTCGACGCCGACGCGCCGGCCGGCGCGCTCGAGCGGCTGCGCGTCGAGCGCAGCGACGGCGCGATCGACTTGCACCTGCGCATGCCCTTCGACCTCGCATTCCTGAATGGCCACTACCGCGGTTTCCCGATCGTCGCCGGCGTCGTGCAGGTGCACTTCGCGATGCAGGCGCTCGAGGAGCTGCTCGGGGCGCCGCCGCGCGTCGAGCGCCTCGAGGTGCTGAAGTTCCACGAGCTGCTGCGGCCCGGCCAGGAGGCGCGGTTGCGCGTGAGCGTCGACGACGAGCACACGCGCTTCGACTTCAGCCTCGAGGACGTCGCCGACGCGGAGCGCTTGTTCTCGAGCGGCCGCGGCCGGCTGAGGGCGCGATGAAGGCCTGCGCGCTGATCCCGATCTACGACCACGGCGCGGCCGTCGAGGCGGTCGTCGACGAGCTCGCGGCGAGCGGGCTGCCGTGCCTCGTCGTCGACGACGGGAGCGGCGAAGCGACGCGGCGCGCGCTCGACCGCGTGGCCGAGCGCCACCCCTTCGTCGAGCGGATCCGCCACGAGCGCAATCGCGGCAAGGGCGCGGCGCTGAAGACCGGCTTCCGCGCCGCGCGCGAGCGCGGCTTCTCGCACGTCGTGCACCTCGACGCCGACGGCCAGCACCGCGCGGCCGACGTGCCGCGCTTCGTCGACGCGATGCGCGAGCAGCCGAGCGCGCTCGTGCTCGGCGTGCCGGTCTTCGACGCGAGCGCGCCGCGCGCGCGCATCGCGGCGCGCCAGATCTCTCGCGCGCTGGTGTGGCTCGCGTGCCTGTCGCGCGCGATCCGCGACCCGCTCTGCGGCTTCCGCGGCGTGCCGCTCGCCGCGGCGCTCGAGGTGATCGACGCGGTGCGCACCGGCGACCGCATGGACTTCGAGCCCGAGCTCGCGGTGCGCCTCGTGTGGCGCGGCACGCCGGTGCGCTCGCTGCCGACGCCGGTCACCTACCCTCCGCAGGGCGTCTCGCACTTCCGGCTCGCGCGCGACTACCCGCTGCTCGCGGGCCTGTACGTGCGCCTGGTCGCCGGCATGCTGCTGCGCGCGCCGGAGCTCTTGCGGGCGCGCGCGCTGGAGATCGGGGCGTGAGCGCATGAGCCCCCCGTTCCCGCCGATCGCCGAGCTGGTGCCGCAGCGCGGCCCGATGTGCCTGCTCGAGGCGGTGCTGTCGCACGACGCCGACGAGACGCGCTGCAGCGCGCTGCCGAGGCAGAGCGCGCTGTTCCGCGACGCGTCGGGGCGCGTGCCGGCGTGGGTCGGCATCGAGTACATGGCGCAGTGCGCCGCCGCCGACGGTGGCCTCCGGCTGCGCGCGCACGGCCTCTCGCCGCAGCCGGGCCTGTTCCTCGGCTCGCGCCGCGTCGCGTTCCGCTGCGACGCGTTCGCGCCCGACCGCCGGCTCGAGGTGTGGGCGCGGCCGGCGCGGCGCGCGACCGGGCTGTCGCGGCGCTTCGCGTTCGAGTGCGCGGTGCTCGACCCCGACGGCGGCCCGCCGCTCGTCGAGGCGCGGCTGAACCTGCTGATCCTCGAGCTGCCCGACACGGGCGCGGCGGCGCGATGAGCGCGGCGGGCGGCGCGAGGAGCGCGCGGCGGGTGCTCGTCACCGGCGCGAGCCGCGGCATCGGCCGCGCGATCGCGCTCGCGCTCGGCCGCGACGGCTTCGACCTCGCGCTGAACTACCGCAGCCGCCACGACGAGGCGCAGGCGCTCGCCGACGAGCTGCGCGCGCTGGGCCGCCAGGCCTTGCTCTTGCCCTTCGACGTCGCCGACCGCGAGGCCTGCCGCAAGGCGCTCGAAGCCGAGCTCGCCGAGCGCGGCCCGTTCTGGGGCGCGGTGCACAACGCCGGCGTCACCGCCGACGCGGCCTTCCCGTCGCTGTCGAGCGACGCCTGGGACCGCGTGCTGCGCACGAACCTCGACGGCTTCTACAACACGCTCCATCCTCTGGTGATGCCGATGGTCCGCATGCACCGCGGCGGCCGCATCGTCGCGCTCTCGTCGGTGGCGGGCCTCGCCGGCAACCGCGGCCAGGTGAACTACGCGGCGTCGAAGGCGGGGCTCGTCGGCGCCGTGAAGTCGCTGGCGCAGGAGCTCGCGAAGCGCGCGATCACCGTGAACTGCGTCGCGCCGGGTCTCATCGAGACCGAGATGATCGGTGACGACGCCGCGAAGGCGCTCGCCGGCCGGATCCCGATGCGCCGCCTCGGCCGGCCCGACGAGGTCGCGGCCCTCGTCGCGTTCCTGTTCTCCGACGGCGCCGAGTACGTCACCGGCCAGGTGATCTCGGTGAACGGAGGGCTCCTGTGAGCCGCGCGGGCGCCAGCAAGCGGCCGAAGGCCGCGCGCAGCGAGCCGCAGGGGAGCGGAGTGGAACGGGTAGACGTCGCGATCCTCGGCGGCGGCGCCGCCGGGACGCTGCTCGCGCGCCAGCTGCGCCGCCGGCTGCCTGAGCTGCGCATCGTGCTCTTCGAGAGCGGGCGCGACCCGGCGCCGAAGGTCGGCGAGTCGACCGTCGAGATCGCGAGCCACTACCTCGTGCGCCGCCAGGGACTCGCCGGCTATCTCTACGAGAACCACCTGCCGAAGAACGGGCTGCGCTACTTTTTCGACGGTCCCGGCCGCGACGTTCCGCTCACCGAGATGAGCGAGCTCGGCACGATCAACCTGCCCTTCCACGCGGCGTTCCAGATCGACCGCGCGCGGCTCGAGCCCGACCTGCGCGAGATGTGCCGCAACGAGGGCATCGACGTGCGCACCGGCACGCGCGTCGTCGCGCTCGCGCTCGGCAGCGGCGGCGCCGCGCACGAGGTGACGGCCGAGAGCGCGACCGGCCGCGAGCGCGTGCGCACGCGCTGGCTCGTCGACGCGACCGGGCGCCAGGCCCTCGTCGCGCGCCAGCTCGGGCTGCGCGAGGACGAGCCCGAGCATCGCATCGGCTCGGTGTGGGGTCGCTTCGAGGGCGTCGCCGACGTCGACCAGCTCGGCGGCGACGCGTTCCGCGGCCGCGTACGCCACACCGCGCGCGGCCTGTCGACGATCCACTTCCTGAACCCGGGCTACTGGATCTGGGTGATCCGCCTGCGCGGCGGGCTGACGAGCGTCGGCGTCGTCGGCACGCCGACGCGCGACCGCCGGGTGCGCACACGAGAGGGCTTCCACGCGTTCCTGCGCGAGCACGCGGCGCTCGGCGGCCTGCTCGCGCACGCGAAGCCGGTCGACCACGGCAGCCTGGCGCGGATCGCGTTCGGCACGCGCCGCTTCCTGCACGCCGACCGCTGGGGCCTGATCGGCGAGGCCGCGTCGGCCGCCGACCCGCTCTACAGCCCCGGCCTCGACTTCATCGCGCTCGAGTGCGACTTCCTGTGCGACGCGATCGCGCGCGACGCCGAGGGCGCGGGCGTTGGCGAGCTCGCCGAGCGCATCGAGCTCTACGACCGCTTCCTCGAGTTCCGTCACGAGGCGGTGATGCGCCTGTACCGCGGGCTGTACGGGACGCTCGGCTCGTACGAGCTGATGCGGCTGAAGTGGGACTTCGACATCGCGTCGTACCACAACCTGTGGGTCGCGCCGTTCATGACGAACCAGCACCTCGAGCCGGCCTTCCTGCGCCGCCAGCTGCGGATGCGCCGCTTCGTGCTGCTCGCGATGGAGAACTTCGCGCGGCTGTTCCAGAAGGCCGAGGGGCGGCTACGCGAGCAGGGCGACTACCACCGCCGCAACCGCGGCGTGTTCTCGTACGGCCTCGAGAACATCGACTTCCTCGACCGCGTCGGGCTGCCGCGCACGCGGCGCGAGACGCTCGAGCAGGCGGCGCGCACCTTCAACGTCGTGCGTCGCGACGCGCTCGCGCTGCTCGGCGAGCCCGGTGGTGACGAGGAGTGGCCGCTCCAGGCCTTCGTCCAGCGCGACCTTGTCTGAGAATCCGCCGAAGCCTCCGGATTCCCAGCCCCGCAAGCGGCCGGAGGCCGCGCGCAGTGAGCCGCGGGCGAACGAAGTCGAACGGGCGGGAGGGGCGGCGCGGCCGCAGGCCACGCCGCCCCGGATGCGGCCGCCGCCGGCGCTGGTGACCGCGACCGGCGTCGGCATGCTCGTCGCCGCGTTCTACCCGTGGCTGGCCGAGCGCGCGCTCGCGCATTTCGGCGCGCGCGCGTTCGCGACGGCGCTGCTCGCGGCCGGCCTCGTCTCGCTCGCGCTGTGGCGCCGCCTCGGCGGCGCGGCGCGGCTGCCGCTCGCGCTGCACGCGGCGCTGCTCGCGCTGCCGGCGCTCGCGGCGCTGCGCGCCGACCCGACGTACCTGCGCCTCGTGCCGGCGGCGATCCAGGCGCTGATCGCGCTCTTCTTCGCGCGCTCGCTCGTCGGCGGCAGCTCGATCCTCGAGCAGGCCGCGAAGCGCATCCACCCGTACGCGCCGGACTTCATCGGCCCGTACTGCCGCAAGGCCACCGCGACGTTCGCGGCGATCTTCGCGCTCCAGGGCGCGGCGCTCGCCGCGCTCGCGCTCGACCCGCCGGCCGCCGGCTGGGCGCTCGCGAGCGGCGTGCTCGCGTGGGGCCCGGTGCTCGCCGCGTCGATCGTCGAATGGGCCGTGCGCAAGAGCTGGTTCCGCTACTACACCGACGGCCCGATCGACCGCCGCCTGCGCCGCTGGCTCCCCCCCGAGAGCACCGCCGCCGGCCGCCGCTCGCTCGAGTACATCCGGAGGATGCGCGAGCAGCTGGGAATGCCGCCGCCGTAGGAGAGGTCGGCGCTAGTCGAGCCCCCGCCGCCACCGGAACCCCCGCAGCGCGAGCTCGGGCTCTTCGGCGAGCAGCCAGCGCAGGAACTCGGCGGCGTGGGGCCAGACGGGGGCCGGCGCGGTGGCGGCCGGGTCGCCGGCGCCGAACGCGATCTCCGGGCCATCCCCGTCGCGCGCGAGCAGGAGCGCCACCGCGTACGAGCTCTGCGGCTCCGGGACGAGCCTCGCGAACTCGGGCGCGAGCTCGACGTCGCCCATCACGTAGAGCACCGGGCGCGCCGGCTCGCGCTCGAGGTGCGCCAGCGCCTCGATCCAGCCGGCGGCGAAGGTGCCCTCGCGGCCGGCGAGCGAGCTCGACGCCTCGCGGTTCCCGGCGGCGATGCAGAACAGGCCCGCCTGCGCGTTGTGCACCGAGTGGCTGAAGCGCGCCGGCGAGATGCGCTCGCCGCGGACGATCTGCCCGAGCAGGTCGATCGAC
>CAZQYK010000677.1:0-2564 GCA_964597285.1 uncultured Spirochaetales bacterium | reverse complement strand
TCGGCGTGCCCGTTGATCACGGCGAGCATCAGCGCCGACAGCCCGAACTTCGCGCTGACGTCGAGGTCGGCGCCGGCGGCGACGAGCTTTGCCACGGCGTCGAGGTGCCCGCCGCGGGCCGCGAGCATCAGCGCCGTCTGGCCCCGGCGGTCGCGCGCGTCGACGTCGGCGCCGGCCGCGAGCTGCGCCGCGAGCGCCGCGGCGTCGCCGTCGCGCGCCGCGCGCTCCCAGCGCGGCCTCACTCGAGGATCGGGGCCAGCTCGCTGGCCATGTCGAGGAGCACGTGCTCGTCGGGGCAGAGCGGCTCGCGCGCGATCCAGCCGAGCGCCTTCACCGCGGCGATGCGGCCCTCGTCGTCGCGCAGGTCGAACGCGATCGTGCGGAGCTCGCCGCAGCGGCCGCGCGTCCGCACGTTTCCGAACCTCGCGCGCAGGATGACGTCGGCGTCGGAGAGGCCCGGCGCGACCGCGATGCCGGCCGCGCGCAGCGCCGCGGCGACCGGCGCCTCGGGGAGGGTCGACGACACGAACACGGCCGGCTCGCGCTCGAAGCGCGCGATGCGCGCGATCGACACGCGCGGCTCCACGGTCGTCGCGCACGCGACGGCCGCGAGCGCGGCGAGCGCCGCCGCGCGCAGCGCCCGTCCGATCGCCGGCCCGCCCCGATCGATCCCATCGCGGCCGCAAGCTACCACGACCGCGTGGGGCGCCGCATTCAACGCGCCGAGCGGCGCATGCCGAGCCGGTGGCCGGCGAGCGAGAGCGCCTGGTGCACGACGAGGAAGAGCGCCACCGACAGCGCGACGCGCAGCGGCGTCACCGGCACGACGAGCGCGAGCACGAGCCACGCGCCGACGAGCAGGTCGATCTGGTCCGCGACCCAGAAGACGACCTCGCGCGCGCCCGACGCGTGCTGCCCCGGGCCGATGCCGAGCTGGCGCTTGACGAAGCTGTTCGGGAGCTCGCCGAGCATCGCCGCGGCGCCGAGCGCGAGGCCGAGCGCCGCGGCGGGTAGCGCCGCGTAGTCGACGAGCTCGAGCGTGCGCAGCGCGTCGACGCCGTGGCCCCAGCGCGCCTGCGCGTAAAGCGCCGCGCCGCTGCCGAGCGCCACCGCGGCGATGCCGCGAAAGGTCTTGTTCGCGCCGAATAGCGGCCTGCCGCGGAAGGTCGCGCCGCCGTCGACCGGGCGCGCGAGCGCCGACAGCCACCCGAAGCGGATGCACAGCCCGTGGAACACGAGCCCGGTGACGAGCGGGGCGAAGAGGTATGCGACGCGGAGCAGCTCGCGCAGGGCGGTTACGCGCTCCCCGCGCGGCCGATCGGCATCAGCCGCGCGAACGAGACTCCCGACAGGATCAGGAGGTACAGCAGGCCCAGAAAGTACGGCCCGAGCCCCGGGCGGGGCCCGGCACCCGCGGCATTGAGCGCGAGCAGCGCGAGCACCGCGGCGTCGCCGGCGAGGAAGGGCCACGAGACGAAGGGGCTCAGCGCGCCCATCGTCGTCAGGCGCACGGCGCGGCGAACGACGAGCGCCGACAGCAGCAGGAGGTAGGCCGCGAGGATTGCACTCGACGCCGACCAGATCTTCGCCTCCGCCACGTCGAAGAACGCGAACGCGAACGGCAGCAGCGCGAAGAGCACGGCCGAGAGGCTGGCGGCGATCATCAGCTGGAAGCGCACGACGTCCGGAGGCGACCAGCTCCCGTCGTCGCGGCGGCGGAACGCCGTCACGACGCTCGCGAAGCCCGCGAACGCGACGGCGACCTCGGCGATGGTGAGCAGCGCATCCGTTCCGTCCACGGGAGCCTCGGCGACGGGCGATCCTATCACGCGCCGCAGCGAGGTCGTGGGGAAGGACGCCCTATGGCGGCTCGCGCCGGCGCATCAGGCCGCGCGTCCGCGCGCGAGCCAGCCGCCGAGGCAGGCGATCGGGACGTGCAGCACGACCGACGCGACGTCGAGCCAGCGCGGCGCCGCCGTCTCCGGGAGGCCGACGACGGCGAAGATCGCGAGAGCCGGCAGCAGCGACGCCATCCCGGCGACGCCGCCGAAGAGCACCGGCCGCTCGCCGACCCAGCGCGCGGCGACGTAGCCCGCCGCGACGACGAGCGCCGTGCCGACCGCGAACAGCGGCCAGTAGAACGCCGGCTCCTGCATCAGCGCGAGGCCGAACTCCGCGCTGGCCGGGTCGCCCGCGATCAGCCGCGGGCCGATCGCGAACGCGGCCGCTTCGAAGGCGAGCTGGGTGCCGACGAAGTCGACGCCGAAGCCCGCCAACGCCGCGCGGAACGCGGCGCCGACCGTCGAGAGGCGATCGCGCTCGGAGCGGAGGTCGGCCGAAGGCGGGCGATAGGGGTCGGTCATGAAGAACTCGTCGCGATGCGGCCGCGCGCAGGTCGCGAGCGCCGAGAGAGATCCGTCTGGGCTAGAGAGCCTCGCATAATATAGTTACAGCGCTACCCTCCTCCGTGGGAGGTGGGGGATGGCACGTCGTGACTTCGAGGGTCTCGAGAAACGTCGCATGCGCGCCGTGCGGCTGTTCGAGCAAGGCGAGAGGCAGGCTGC
>CAZQYK010000676.1:0-9275 GCA_964597285.1 uncultured Spirochaetales bacterium | reverse complement strand
GGCGACTCGCGGTGCTCGCGCGGCGCCGGCCGCTCCGGCGGCTCGATCGCGACGCCCTCGAGCTCGGCGACCAGCTCGAGCGGCACGCGCTCGTAGACGAGGTTCCAGCTCAGGTACTGCGGCAGGTTCAGGCCCGGCGGCGGCTTCGCGCACAGGAAGCACACCGACATCGGCGTGAAGATGCAGAAGCGCACCGCCTGATAGGCGACGTCGCGCGCGTCGAAGCGCTCGCCCGTGAGATCGCGGTAGTGCGCGACGCCGCGCGACAGGTCGCCGAGCGGCTCGCTGAGGTCGCGGCTCACGAGGCCGCCGAGGTCGGCCACCGGATCGCCGAGCGCCGCGAGCTCGACGTCGATCACCGCGGTGACGCGTCCACGCTCGAACAGGAACTGCCCGGAGTCGCCGAGCAGGCAGGCCACGCGGTCGCGGTGCGTCGGCACGTTCTCGCGCAGCCAGCGCAGCACGAGCTCGATGCCGGGCTCGGGCCGGTTCTTGCCGGCGCGGTAGATCGCCTCCCAGCGCGGCAGGTCGCCGCGGCTGCGCTCGGCGGGTGTGCGGGGCCGCGGGAAGCCGAGGCGCTCGAAGAGCGCCGGGTCGAGCGCGTGAACGCGCGCGAGCAGCTCGAGATAGTGGTCGAGCACCGCGCGGCGCTCCGCCTCGCTCTCGGCGGTGGCGAGGTTCGCGCGCCCCGGCGCCGTGTCCATCAGGATGCCCGGCCGCGCGTCGCAGAAGCCGTGCACGTGCGGCACCGGCACGCCGTTCGCCTCGAGGACGCGCAGCACCTCCATCTCGCGTCGCAGCGTCGCGACGCCGTCGGCCGCGACGCCGCGATCGCCGCGGAAGTAGACGCGCACCGGCTCGCGGTCGCGCTCGAGCTCGCAGAACCACGCCGGCCGCCAACGCGCCTGGCGCTCGGCGGCGCACAGCCGGCCACCGACGCGGCGCTCGATCTCGCGGAAGAGCTCGCCCCACTCCGGGTCGGCGAGCAGCGCGGGCCTCCCGGCGCGGCTCCGCCTCGTGCTCGCGTCGCGCACGCTCAGTACGTGCCGCCGAGCTTGCGGTGGTCCCAGCTGACGATCTTCTCGGGCTTCACGACCACCGCGGTGCGCTTCGCCGCCATCACGCGGGCGGCCTTCTCGAGGTGCTCGTCGGGAATCTCGGGCTGGTTGCGGCGCATCACCGCGAGCGCGTACGGGTGCACGACCTCGGGATCGCCGTGCAGCTCGGCGCGACCGTTGATCGACACGCCGCGCAGCTCGTCGTAGGTCTCGCCGGCCTCGACGAGCACCGCGATGCGCGGGTCGCGGCGCAGGTTCACGATCTTCTGCGACTTCGTGAAGGTCTCGAAGGCGATCTCGCCGTCGACGACGGCGAACCACAGCGTCGTCAGGTGCGGCGCGCCATCGGCGCCGAGCGTCGCCACCTGCAGGCTCTTCTGCTCCTCGACGAACTTCCACAGCTCGTCCTCGCTCATGCGGATCTGGTCGCGGCGCTTCGGCATCGCTCCTCCTCGGGGCGCTCGGGCTCGGCCTCCTCGCTCGGCGGGGGCTCTGATAACATACGCGCCCTCCCGAGCGGGCGGAAGCGAGGAAAGGAGTCGAAGATGGACGAGGGCCGGGTCAAGGACATCGTCGCGAGCATGACCTTCTCGAACGGCAAGCAGAAGGACCTGACGATCGACGAGCTCGCGATCATCCAGCCCGGAATGGCCCGGATCATGCCGGAGATCGGGGCGCGCACCTGGAAGCTCTACTACGCCGCGAAGGCGGGCAACTGGGAGAACGCGGTCTGGCAGTGGAAGGAGACGCGCAACCTCTTCGAGCTCGGCGGCTTCCTGCGCCCCAAGCACGAGGAGGCGCTCGACGAGTACGTCGAGAAGGACTGGTCGAAGCTCGAGCAGCCGCTGCGCGACCGCGACTTCGCAGCGTTCGAGAAGGCCTTCCAGGCCGCGATCGACTCGGCGAACGCGTGGCACGACCAGAAGGACAAGCCCTTCATCAAGTGGAAGCTGCCCGACTTCCCGCCGCCCGACCTCGACCTGACGCCGCGCAAATGAGCGCCGACCCGCGGCGGACCGCCGGCCGCGACGTCGCAGACGCCGACCGCACGCACTTCGCGCCCTACTCCGCGTTCGAGATCCCGGCCGACCTGCGCGAGCTGCACGGACGCTACGACGTCGAGGCCACCGCGCGCCGCGTGCGCAACTTCCGCTACGCCGAGGAGTGGACGATGATGATCCTCGGCGGCTGGGTCGCGACGATCCCGGAGCTGCCGGTCAAGACCGGTCTCGGCAAGGTGATCTGGGAGTGCGCGAAGTCGGCCGACGAGCTCGGCCGACGCCTGCCCGAGCTGCGCTGTGGGCGCCAGGCGCTGACGCGCTCCGAGGCCGGCAACGAGGGCTTCGCCGCGTTCCTCCGCGAGGTCGCCGCGGCGGAGTCGCCCGAGCGCACGATCGAGAAGCTCGTCGGCGTGTTCGAGGTGCTGAAGCCGCACCTGATCGAGCTGTACGAAGAGCACGCGCGCGCGACCGACCCGATCGCCGACGCGCCGACGATCGACCTGCTCGAGGACGTCCTGCGGCGCTCGCGCCGCCACGTCGCGTGGGGCCAGGAGGTGCTCGACGCGCTGTGCGGCACGGACGAAGAGCGCGAGCGGCGCCGCGCGCACGCCGAGCGGCTCTCGGCGCGACTCGCCGCGTGTGGGGGAGCCACCGGCGACCTGCCGGGCCGGGGCTGAGCGCCCCGGCAGCGGGTCCGGGCTTGCACGCCCGGCGGCGGACCCGCCATCCTGTTCCCGATGCGCCCCCACCCTCCGCTGGACCGGGCCCCGCACCTGCTGCTGGTGGAGGACTCCGACGCCGACCGGCTCGTCGTCGAGGCGATGCTGCAGCGGGTCTACGGCGAGCGCGGCCTGCACGTCTCGCGCGTCGCCGACGCGACCGCCGCCTGCCGCGCACTGTGTCGCGACGGCGACCCCGACCTCGACCTCGTGCTGCTCGACCTGACGCTGCCCGACTCCGGCGGCCTCGACACGGTGCGCCGCGTCGCCGAGGATGCCGGCAACGTGCCGATCGTCGTGCTGACCGCCAGCGACGACGAGGCGCTCGGCCTGGCCTGCATCGAGGCCGGCGCGCAGGACTACCTGCCGAAGGGCGACCTGCGCATGCCGGTGCTCGGACGCGTGATCGGCTACGCGATCGCGCGCTCGCGCGAGAGCGCGGCGCGCCGCCGGCTCGAGCAGGAGCTGCTCGAGGTGAGCGAGGGCGAGCGGCAGCGGATCGCCCACGACCTGCACGACGTGCTCGGCCAGCAGCTCACCGGCATCGCGATGCTCGCGCGCTCGTTGGCCGGGAAGCTCTCGGCCGACGGGCGCGAGGAATCGCGCGAGGCGGCGGAGCTCGGCGAGCTCGCGCAGGACGCGATCGCCCAGACCGTCGCGCTCGCGCGCGGTCTCGACCCGCTCGCCGACTGCGGCGAGGACCTGCCGACCGCGCTCGCGGGCCTCGCGCGCGCGAGCGAGCGCCGGCTGAAGATCCGCTGCCGCGTCGTGCGTCGCGGCGTGGTTCCCGACCTGAGCGGGCCGATCGCGTCGCACCTGTACCGGATCGTGCAGGAGGCGCTGACCAACGCGGTGCGCCACGGCGGCGCGCGCGGCGTCGAGATCGGGATCCGGGGCGGCGACGGCTGCCTCGCGCTCGAGGTCGTCGACGACGGCAAGGGCGCGCCCGAGCCGATCGTCGCCGGACAGGGCCTTCGGATCATGCACTACCGCGCCGCCGCGATCGGCGCCTCGCTCGAGGTCGGACCCGATCCGGGCGGGTCGGGCCTGCGCGTGCGCTGCGTGCTGCCCGACGCCTGAGCCCGCGGCTACTCCTCGACGAAGCGGTTCGCCGACTCGCCGGTCAGCACGTTCTTCAGCACCTTGCCGGCCGCGTTGCGCGGCAACGGCTCGCGCCGCACCTCCCAGTGCACTGGCACCTTGTACGCGGCGAGCGCCTCGCCGACGAAGGCGGCCAGCGCCGCCGGATCGAGCGCGGCGCCGTCACACGGCACGACGACGGCCTTGATCTCCTGGCCCAGCTCCTCGTGGTCGACGCCGACGACCGCGACCTCGGCGACGTCCGGGTGCGCCTCGATGCGATGCTCGATCTCCACCGGGTAGACGTTCTCGCCGCCGCGCAGGATCATGTCGCGCGCGCGCGAGTTGATGTAGAGCCGTCCCTCGTCGTCGAAGTGCCCCACGTCGCCGGTGCGCAGCCACATCCCGGGCAGCAGCGTCTCGCGCGTCGCGTCGGGCTTGCGCCAGTACTCGCGCATCAGGTACGGGCTGCGGATGTGGATCTCGCCCTCGACGCCGGCCGGCACGGGCTTTCCGTCGGCGTCGCGGATCTCGATCTCGTGCGTGACGACGGCGCGCCCGACCGAGGTCGGGTGCGAGAGCAGCTCGTCGCCGCTGATCACCGCGACCGCGGTGACCGACTCCGAGAGCCCGTAGCCGAGGCCCATGCCGCGCCCGCCCTCGGGAAACGCGTCGCGCAGCCGCTGCTGGATGTCCGGGCTCGTCGGCCCGCCGCCCGAGCCGATGTTGTTCAGGCTCGAGGTGTCGTAGCGGCCGACCCCCGGGTGCGACACCACGCGGTGCGGCATGTTTCCGAGCGCGCTCCACGCGGTGACGCGCTCGCGCTCGATCAGCCGCAGCACGTCCTCGGGGTCGAAGCGCCCGGGCCGGTAGACGGACTTGCCGCCGACCGAGAGCATCGTCACGCAGCCGGCGTAGAGGCCCGAGAGGTGGAAGAGCGGCACCGTGACGAGCATCGTCGGCCCGGCCGGTGGCGCGCCCGCCGGCGCCTGGCCCGACTCGGCGCGGTAGACGAGGTTGCGCACGCCGTTGTACAGGTTCACCGACACGAAGCCGCAGATGCCGCGGTGCGTGTTGACGGCGCCCTTCGGCCGCCCGGTCGTGCCGCTCGTGTAGAGGATCACCGCCGGGTCGTCCTCGGCGATCGACGCGTCGGGCAGCGGCCGGCCCGCGCCGGCGGCCTCGAGGTCGGCGAAGTCCGACTCGATCTCGACGACCGGGACGCCGACGTCGCGGCCGGCGACGCGCTCGAGGCGCTTGCGGTCGCCGATCAGCACCTTCGGGTCGGAGTCCGAGACGCCGTACAGGATCTCGTCGGTCTGCCACCAGCCGTTGAGCGCCGCGACGACGCCGCCGACGCTCACCGTCGCCCAGAACGCGATCACCCACTCGGGCCGGTTCGCAGCGAGGATCGCGACGCGGTCGCCCGGACCGACGCCGTAGCGCTCGCGCAGCACGTGCGCGAGCGCCGACACGCGCTCGAAGTGGCGCGCGTAGCCGATGCGCTCGTCGGCGTAGACGACGTACTCCTTGTCGCCGTGGCCCGCCGACTCCTCGATCAGCTGGCGCAACGAGCGCTTGCGGTTCTTGAAGACCGGCAGGCGCACCCCGCAGACGTCCTCCAGGACGACCTCGAAGGGGCCGCCCGGACCCGTCAGTCGCGCCTCGATCTCCCGGAGGTCCGGCATCGGAGCCAGTCTACTACGAGCGCGCGCGCAGGCGCGCGATCAGGTCGTCCTCGAACGAGAAGTCGAACTCGCGCGTGCGGTCGAGGCCGGTGCGCTGCATCCACTCCCAGGTCTGCGCGACCGCGGCCGGGAAGCGGTACTCCGGCTCCCAGCCGACGTCGCGGCGCAGCCGGTCGATCGAGAAGTAGACGCTCCGGTTCCAGTGGTGGAGGTTCGGCGCCAGCCGCTGCAGGATCCGCTGCAGGCCGAAGAGCGTCGCCCAGCGCTGGTCGGGCGCGGCGCGCACGTCGGCCCGCACCGCGACGGACTCGCCCGAGAGCGTCATCCGGCCGGCGTAGAGGTCGTCCATCCACTCGGCCGGCACGAAGAGCTTCTCCGGCTCGACGCCGACGACGCGCGCGAAGGCGTCGACGTAGCCCTCGTCGCTGTACTGGTCGGCGCCGGTCAGGTTGTAGCGGCGCCCGAGGGTCGCGTTGCAGCTGCCCATCAGCCGCAGTGCCCGCGCCTGGTCGTCGACGTGGCCCACCTGGCCGAGCGTCGTGCCGTCGCCGGGGATCAGCACCGGGCGGCCGCGCGCGAGACGCACGAACATGCGCTGCTCGCGCTCCGGGATGATGTTGTTCGGGCCGAACACCATCGAGAACGCGGCGATCGTCGCCGGGAAGCCGCGCTCGCGGTGGGCGCGCAGCAGGATCTCCTCGCACAGGATCTTGTTCATCCCGTACTCGTTCTGGTTCTCGCTGCGGTCGAGCGGGTGGTCCTCGGTGATCGGCAGCAGGTCGCTCGGCGCGTAGATCACCGTCGAGCTCGCGAACACGTAGTGCCCCGTGCGCCCGTGCAGCAGCTCGATCATCCGCTCCGCGTCCTCGGGCCGGTAGCCGCTGATGTCGTAGACGCAGTCCCAGTCGCGGCCGCCGAGCGCGGCGCGCAGCGCCGCGGGGTCGGTGCGGTCGGCGACGAGGCGCTCGACGCCGAGCGGCAGCTCGGCCGCCGTCTTTCCGCGGTTGCAGACCGAGACGTCGTGGCCGTTGCGCGCGAGCTCGTGCACCAGCGCCAGGCCGTTGAACTGCGTGCCGCCCATCACGAGGATCTTCAAGCCCGGCCTCCTTCCCAACGCTCGCGCAGCTCGGCGAAGAAGTCGCCGAGCGCCTCGGGCCGGCGCACGAACGCGAGCAGCGGGAGCTGCACGTCGGTCGCGCCGGCGGCGGCGAGCTCGGCGGCGCCGGCGAGCGTCGCGCCGAGGTCGGGGCGGCCGCCTTCGCCGGTGCGCAGCGCCAGCGAGCCGCGCACCTTGAGCGCTTTCGCGTCGCGGCCCGCCGCGTCGAACGCGTCGGCGAGCCGCCGCGCGCCGTCGGCGAGGTCGTCGCGCGTCGCCGTCATGATCGGGATCCAGCCGTCGCCCCAGCGCACGATCCGCCCGAGGTTGCGGCGGTGCAGCGTGCCCGAGAACCACACCGGAACGCCGCCGGCCTGGACCGGGCGCGGCTCGCACCAGATCTTCTCGAACGAGACCGTCTCGGAGTGGAACGACGCCGGCGCGTCGCGCCACAGCACGCGGCAGGCCGCGAGCGTGTCGTCGAGGCGCTGCGAGCGCGCGTCGAAGTCGAGCCCGGCCGCGTCGAACTCCTCGCGCTGCCAGCCGACGCCGACGCCGAGCTCGAGGCGCCCCTGCGACAGCACGTCGAGCGTCGCCGCGGTCTTCGCGAGCACGATCGCCGGGCGCAGCGGCGCGATCAGGATCCCGGTCGCGAGGCGCACGCGCTCGGTCGCGCCGGCGATCGCGGCGAGTGCCGTCAGCGGCTCGAGCCACGGCGCGTCGACCGGGAACGGGAACGGGCCCCACGCGTAGGCCTCGGTGTGCTCGCCCATCACGACGTGGTCGGGGACGATCACCGTGTCGACGCCGGCCGCCTCGGCGTCGCGGGCGAGCCCGATCACCTCGTGCAGCCGGCCGCGCGGGAAGAAGGGCCCGAAGCTCGGGATGCTGAGCGTCAGGCGCACGCCGCCGGGGGCGGGATCTCGCTGCGACACGGGGGGCACTCCTCGGGGCCATGATCCACGGCCCGGCCCGCCGTGCCAGGTCCCACGGGGCGATTCCCCGGTGGAACGCTAGGATTCGGCCGTTCCGACACCGTCGGGACTCACCAGGAGGACCACCCCCATGCTCCGTCGCTCCACCCTTCTGATCTGGATCCCCGCGGCGCTCGCGTGCGCGTCGGGTACGCCGCTGCCGTCGGTCGACGCGCCCGTCGCGAAGCCCGCGGCCGGCGAGGCGATCGCCGTCGACCACGTCATCGTGCTGATGGACGCGTCGGCGTCGCTGCCCGAGGGCACGGAGTTCCGCGACGAGAAGACGATCGCGCGCTCGTTCGCGCGCTCGATGCCCGACGGCGACTACGAGGCCGCGACGATCGGCTTCGGCGGCTTCCGCCGCGAGACGACCGAGCTCGCGCCCTTCGACCGCACCCGCGCGGTCGACGCGGCCGCGCAGGCCACGCACCTGGCCGAGGGCACGCCGATCCACAAGGCGATCGCCGAGGCCGGCGCCGCGCTCGAGGGCAAGAGCGGCCGAGCCGCGATCGTCCTCTACAGCGACGGCGAGCTCACCGACGAGATCGGCCGCGAGATCGACCCGCAGCTCGCCTACGACGCGGCGGCCGGGCTCGGCGAGAGCTATGGCGGGCCGGTCTGCCTGCACACGGTGCAGATCGGCTCCGACGCCGACGGGGCGGCCTTCCTCCAGAAGCTCGCCGACGCGTCGGGCTGCGGCACCTACCGCCGCGCCGACGGCGTCACGACCGTCGCGGCGCTGACGCAGTTCGAGCGCGAGGTCTTCTTCGGCGCCGCGACGCGCGACGTCGCCGCGGCCCCGCGCGACCTCGACGGCGACGGCGTGCTCGACGGCGACGACCTGTGTCCCGACTCGCCGCGCGGCGCCGCGGTCGACGCGCGCGGCTGCTGGGTCGTGAAGGGCCTGTATTTTGCGGTCGACAGCGCGACGATCGACACGGCCGGCCAGCGCGGCCTCGACGAGGTGGCGCAGGTGCTGCGTGCGAACCCGGAGCTGCGCGTCCAGATCGGCGGCCACACCGACGCGACCGGCAGCGACGCGTACAACCGCGCGCTGTCGGACCGGCGCGCCGCCGCGGCGCGCTCGTACCTGGTGGCGGCCGGGATCTCCGAGACCCGCCTCGAGTCGCAGGGCTACGGCGAGAGCCAGCCGGCGGCCGACAACACGACCGCCGACGGGCGCCGCGCGAACCGGCGCACCGAGCTCTCGATCCTGCGCTAGCGGAGCGTTCCCACCCGCGCGCGGCGGCCTCTCGCGGCCGCCGCGCGCGGACGGTCGTTCAACCCCTGCGCGCGCGCAGGTCGCGCGGCAGCCCCAGCCCGCGCTCGCCGATGATGTTGCGCTGGATGTTCGACGCGCCGCCGGCGATCGCGACGCCGATCGCGCCCATCATCCGCGCGGTCCACGCGCCGGGCGTCCCCGACGCGAGCGGCTGCTGGTCGTGCTCGTCGGGCTCGAGCAGCGCGGCGGCGCCCACCCAGTCGTAGCCGGCCTCGGCGATGCGCCGGCGCAGGTTCGCGCCGTGGAGCTTCATCATCAGCGTCGGCAGCGCGAGGTCGGCCACGTCGCCGCGCGCGGTCGAGCTCAGCAGACGCCGGCCGGTGAACTCGTGCGCGAGCAACCAGCCCTCGAGCTCGGCGAGGCGCTGGCGCACGTGG
>CAZQYK010000675.1:0-3484 GCA_964597285.1 uncultured Spirochaetales bacterium | reverse complement strand
TGGCACGCGTCGACGCAGCACGGCGGCCCGATGCAGGGCCTGCTCGCGCGCGCGATCGAGGGGCATCCGGCGGCGCGCCCGGTACAGGTCGTGCGCTTCACCTGCGACCTGTGGCGCGCCGCTCCGTTCGAGCCGGTGACGCTGCGCACGCGCACGCTGCGCGAGGGCAAGGCGGTCGAGTGGATCGAGGCCGAGCTGTGCACCTCCGAGGGCGTCGCGGCGCGCGCGGCCGGCCTGCGGCTGCGCGCCGAGGAGGTCGCGGCGCCGCCCGACGCGACGCCCTGCCCGCTCGGCGACCTCGAGGACGCCGGTCCGGCGGTGCGCTGGCTCGGCGCGGCCGACGGCGACGGGCCGACCGACTTCGTCAACGCGATCGAGCTGCGCCCGGTCGACGACTTCGTGCGTCCGGCCGCGTGGCTGCGGCTGCGCGTGCCGCTCGTCGCCGGCGAGCCGACGAGCCCCTTCGTCGCCGCCGCGGCGCTGTGCGACATGGTCTACGGGCTCCCGATCGTCCGCGACGTCCAGCGCGGCAATCCGCGGGTCGCCCTCCAGCCCTTCGTCGCGATCAACGTCGACACCTCGCTGCAGCTGCACCGGCCGCCGGTCGGCGAGTGGATCGGTCTCGACGCCGAGGTCCGCTACGGGCCGCAGGGGGCCGGGATCGGGCGCGCGAGCCTGTGCGACGCCGAGGGCCCGCTCGGCTACGCGCAGCAGTCGCTGCTGCTGCGCGACGCGGCGGCCCGCCCGACCGACTGGGAGCAGCGCGTGCGCGAGGCCCAGCCGGGAGGCGCCGGCAGCCGCGTCACGCGCCCGTGAGCGGCTCTCGCGTCACTCGCCCGTGAAGACCGGCTCGCGCTTCTCGATGAACGCGCGGGGGCCCTCGCGCGCGTCCTTCGACGCCATCACGACCGCGGAACACTCGTTCTCGATCTCGTAGGCGCGCGCGAGCGGCTCGCCGCTCGTGCGCAGCACGGCCTCCTTGATCTTGCGCAGCGCGAGCGGACCGTTGCGCGCGAGCCGGCGCGCGATCTCCTCGGCGCGCGGCAGAACCCGCTCGGGCTCGACCACCTCGTTGACGAGGCCGATGCGGTGGGCCTCCTCGGCCGGGATCCGCTCGCCGAGCAGCAGGATCTCCATCGCCTTGCAGTGCGGCACCTGGCGCGCCAGGCGCACCATCGACCCGCCGCCGGGCACGAGGCCGCGCTGCGCCTCGGACAGCCCGAAGCTCGCGCTGCGCGACGCGATGCGGATGTCGGTCGCCTGGAGGATCTCGCAGCCGCCAGCGAGCGCGTAGCCGTTCACCGCCGCGACGACGGGCTTGTAGAGCTCGAAGGGCTTCAGCAGCGCCACCGGCACGCGGTCGAGGTTCGCGAGCAGCCGCCGGTCCCACTCGTCGGCCGGCTCGCGCGCGCCGGTGAAGAGCGGCATCAGCAGCGCCAGGTCGCCGCCGACGCAGAAGGACTCGTCGCCGGCGCCGGTCAGGATCGCGACGCGCAGCGACGGGTCGTCGCGGTAGTCGAGCCACGCGTCGGCGAGCTGCAGCATCATCTGCGGGCTGATCGCGTTGCGCCGCTCGGGCCGGTTGAAGGTCAGGTACGCGATTCCGTCGCGCTTCTCGTAGATCAGGTCGGTCACGCCAGCCTCAAGTGTTCTGCGCGATCAGGCCGCCGTCGACCGGGACGATCGCGCCGTTGACGTAGGACGCGGCCGGCAGCACCAGCGAGAGCGTCACCTGGGCCACCTCCTCCGGGTCGCCGTAGCGGCGCAGCGGCACCCGGCGCCGCGCGAACTTGCGCTTCGCCTCGTCGGGGATGCCGGCGGTCATGCCGGTGTGGATCGGCCCGGGGCAGATGCAGTTCACGGTGACGCCGCGCGCGCCGAGCTCGACCACGAGCGCGCGCGTGAGCCCGACGACGCCGTGCTTGCTCGCGGTGTACGGGCTCGCGAACGCGCTCGCGCCGAGGCCCTCGGTCGACGCGACGTTGACGATGCGGCCCTCGCCGTGGCGCGCGAGCTGCTCGAGACAGCCGCGAATCAGGTGCACCTGCGCGCCGAGGTTCACCGCGAGCGCGCGCTCCCACTGCGCCGCGTAGTCCGGCGCGTCGATCGCCGCGCCGACGGCGATCCCCGCGTTGTTGACGAGGATGTCGATCGGCCCGAGGCGCTCGCGCACGCGTGCGGGCAGCGCCGTCAGCGCGGCCACGTCGGCGACGTCGAGCGCGTACGCCGCCGCGGCGCCGCCGGCGGCCGCGATCCCGGCCGCGACCTCGTCGAGCCGCGCCGCGTCGACGTCGACGAGCGCGACGCGCGCGCCCTCGTCGGCAAAGAGCTCGGCGGTCGCCCGTCCCATGCCGCTCGCGGCGCCGGTGACGAGCGCAGTGCGGCCCGCGATCGAGCGCGAGAGCTTCGACAGGCGCGGCATGGGGCGCGCAGTCTATCACCCTGCGCGTCTCGATCCGTCGCTCCGTCGACCTTGCGCCAGGCGCGGCTTGGGGCGCGCAGTCCATCACCGTTCTCGCGGCGGCCCGCTGGCGACGCCCTGCCCGCTGCGGCAGGCTCGCCGCGTGCGCATCTGGGTCACCGGCGCCGCGGGCTTCGTCGGGCGCCGGCTGTGCGCGGCGCTCGAGGGCGACGGCCACGCGGTGATCGGCGTCGACCGCGAGATCGAGATCACCGACGCCGCCCTCGTCGCGCGCGAGATCGCCAGCGCACGGCCCGACGCGATCGCGCACCTCGCGGCCCAGAGCTCGGGCGCGCGCTCGCTGCGCGAGCCCGAGCGGCGCGCGCGGGTGAATTATCTGGGCACGCGCGCGGTGCTCGAGGGCGCGCTGCGGGGCGCGCCGGCGGCGCGGGTGCTGCTCGTGACGTCGGGCGAGGTCTACGGCAGCACCGCGCCGGACGCGCCGCCTTTGCGCGAGAGCGATCCGCTCGCGCCGCGCACGCCGTACGCGCGCTCGAAGGCCTGCGCCGATCTGCTCGGCGCGGCGTATGCGGCGCGCGGGCTCGCGGTGGTCCGCCCGCGCCCGTTCAACCACACCGGCGCCGGGCAGTCCGGAGTCTTCGTCGCGCCGAGCTTCGCGCTCCAGGTCGCCGCGATCGCGCGCGGCGCGCCGGCCCGGCTGCGCGTCGGCAACCTCGACTCGGTGCGCGACTTCCTCGACGTCGCCGACGTCGTCGACGCGTACCGGCGGCTGCTCGCGCCCGGCGTCGCGCCGGGCGTCTACAACGTCGCGTCCGGCGTCGGCCGGCGCATCGGCGAGCTGCTCGAGACGCTCTGCGAGCTCGCCGGCGTGCGGCCCGAGGTCGAGGTCGACCGCGAGCGCTGGCGGCCGCCCGACCGCGCCGTCGGCGACGCGGCCCGGCTGCGCACGGCGACCGGCTGGGAGCCGCGCACGCCGTGGCGGGACACGCTCAGCGCGCTGCTCGCCGAGGCGAGGGCCGCCGCGTGACCAGCGCCGCCCAGCTGGCCCCGCTCGCGTCGCGC
>CAZQYK010000674.1:0-13333 GCA_964597285.1 uncultured Spirochaetales bacterium | reverse complement strand
GGCGGCGGCGCGGAGCGCCTGTTCGAGGGCCTGCGGATCCTCGAGCTCGGCTCGGGCGCCGCAGGCCCGGTCGCGACGCGCTACTTCACCGAGCACGGCGCGCGCGTGATCCGCGTCGAGTCGGCGCAGGCCCCCGACTTCCTGCGGATCCTGTGGCTCACGCCCGACAGCCCGCACGGGCTCGACGGCTCGCCGATGTTCCACCTGCTGAACCCCGACAAGCAGAGCCTCGCGGTGAACCTGCGCGAGCCCGACGGCGTCGCGCTGGTCCGGCGGCTCGCGCTCGAGTGGGCCGACGTCGTGTCCGAGAACTTCGCGCCGGGCCCGATGGAGCGCTGGGGCCTCGACGCCGCGTCGCTGCGCGGCGAGCGGCCGGAGCTCGTCTGCGTCAGCGCGTGCCTGTTCGGGCAGACCGGCTCGCAGCGCTCGTACCCGGGCTTCGGCGGTCAGGGCTCGGCGATCTCGGGCTTCAACCACCTGACCGGCTGGCCCGACCGCGAGGCCGTCGGCCCCGCCCACACGATCACCGACTCGCTCGCGCCGCGCTTCGTCGCGCTCGCGATCGCGGCGGCGCTGCTCGAGCGGCGCCGCACCGGGCGCGGGCGCGCGCTCGACCTGTCGCAGATCGAGGCCGCGGTCTACTGCCAGAGCGAGGGGGTCGCGCGCTACTCGGCGAACGGCGAGATCGTCACCCGCCACGGCAACGCCGACGAGCACTGCGCGCCGCACGGCATCTACCCGTGCGCCGGCGAGGACCGCTGGATCGCGATCGCGGTGACCGGCGACGACGCGTGGCGCGCGCTGCGCGCCGAGCTCGGCGACCCGGCGTGGGCCCGCGCGCCGGAGCTCGAGCGCGCGGCCGGCCGGCTCGCGGCGCGCGACGCGCTCGACGCGGGCCTCTCCGACTGGACCTGCGAGCTCGAGGCCGCGCCGCTCGCGCAGCGGCTCCAGGCCGCCGGCGTGCCGGCCGGCGTCGTGCAGGACGAGCCCGAGCTGATCGACGACCCCCAGCTCGCCCACCGCGGCCACTGGGTGCCGACCGAGCACGTCCACCTCGGGACGCTGCTGGCCGAGCGCGCGGGCTTCCGCCTGTCGCGGGCCGAGGGCGGATTCTCGAGGCCCGGCCCGCTGTTGGGCGAGCACACCGAGAAGATCCTTTCGGAGCTGCTCGGGCTCGACGCCGCCGAGATCGCGCGCCTGCGCGACGCGGGCGTGCTGCGCTGAGCGGCCGGGCGCCTAGTCGCTCTCGATCTGCAGCGTCGGCGTCGGGCGGCGCTCCATCAGCTCGGCGTAGAAGTCGTTGCCCTTGTCGTCGGTGACGATGAAGGCCGGGAAGTCGTCGACCTCGATGCGCCAGATCGCCTCCATGCCGAGCTCCTCGTACTCCTGCACGGCGACCTTCTTGATGCTGTGGTCGGCGAGGCGCGCGGCCGGGCCGCCGATCGAGCCGAGGTAGAAGCCGCCGTGGCGCGCGCAGGCCTCGCGCACCTGCCGGCTGCGGTTGCCCTTCGCGAGCATCACGAGACTGCCGCCGCGGCTCTGGAAGAGGTCCACGTACGAGTCCATGCGGCCGGCCGTCGTCGGGCCGAACGAGCCCGACGCCCTGCCCCGCGGCGTCTTCGCCGGGCCGGCGTAGTAGATCATGTGATCCTTGAAGTACTGCGGCAGATCCTCGCCCCGGTCGAGGCGTTCCTTGAGCTTCGCGTGCGCGATGTCGCGGGCCACGATCAGCGGCCCGGAGAGCGAGAGCCGCGTCGCGACGGGGTGCTGCGACAGCTCGGCGAGGATCTCGGGCATCGGCCGCCGCAGATCGACGCGAACGACCTCGCCGCCGAGCTCCTCGGGCGTCACGTCGGGCAGATAGCGGGCCGGGTTCGTCTCGAGCTGCTCGAGGAAGACGCCGTCGGCACTGATCCGCCCCTTGACCTGGCGGTCGGCAGAGCACGACACCCCGATCCCGACCGGGCACGACGCACCGTGGCGCGGCAGCCGCACGACGCGCACGTCGTGTGCGAAGTACTTGCCGCCGAACTGGGCGCCGATGCCGATCTCGTTGCAGAGCTTCTGCACCTGCTCCTCGAGCCCGCGCTCGCGGAATGCGCGCCCGAGCGCGTTGCCGGTGGTCGGCAGGTCGTCGAGCGCGTGGCAGCTCGCGAGCTTCACGGTCTTCATCGTGTACTCGGCCGACGGCCCGCCGATGACGATCGCCAGGTGGTATGGCGGGCACGCCGACGTGCCGATCGCGCGGATCTTCTCCTCGAGGAAGGCCATCAGCGAGGCCGGGTTCAGCAGCGCCTTCGTCTCCTGGAACAGGAAGCTCTTGTTCGCCGAGCCGCCGCCCTTCGCGATGAAGAGCAGCTCGTAGCACTCGCCGGGCACCGCGTAGATCTCGACCTGCGCCGGGAGATTCGTGCCGGTGTTCTTCTCGGTGTAGAGGTCGAGCGGCGCCATCTGCGAGTAGCGCAGATTGCGGCGCTGGTAGGTGTCGAAGATCCCGTGCGAGAGCGCCTCGGCGTCGTCGAC
This sequence comes from uncultured Spirochaetales bacterium, assembly GCA_964597285.1. Taxonomy (GTDB): domain Bacteria; phylum Myxococcota_A; class UBA9160; order UBA9160; family SMWR01; genus JAHEJV01. Next base: position 10,810 of record CAZQYK010000674.1, on the reverse strand, counting down.
GCCGGTGAAGACGTTCTCGCCCTTGTAGCCGACGACGATCGCGGTGCCGGTGTCCTGGCAGCCCGGCAGCTCGCGCGCCGACGCGATGTTCGCGTTGACGAGCAGCTCGAGCGCGACGAAGCGATCGTTGTCGCTGGCCTCGGGGTCGTCGAGGATGCGGCGCAGCTGCGCGAGGTGGGTCGGGCGCAGCAGGTGCGAGACGTCGTCGAAGGCCTCGGCCGCGAGCCGCCGCAGCGCGTCGCGCGACACCTCGACGATGCGCCGGCCACCGAGCTCGCGCACCGAGACGCCGCCGGAGGCGTCGTCGAGCCGGCGGTAGGCGGTCTCGTCGGCGCCGTGCTCGACGAGCGGCTGGTGGACGAACTCCGACATGGGACCTCCGCGGCGACGCCGCCGCAGAATACCGCAGCCCCGCGCGGGACTGCGGCGCCGAGGAGCGGATACAATGCACGCGTGAGCGCCCCTCTCCCGTCCGGGACCGTCGTCGTGTGAGCGAGCCCCTGCCTTCCGGCACCGTCGTCGTGCTGCGCGACGCGCCGTCGCTCGAGGTGCTGCTGCTCCAGCGCTGCGCGCGCGACGATCGGCCCGGCCCGTGGGTCTTCCCGGGCGGCAAGGTCGACGCCGCCGACCGCCGCGACGGCGGCCCGCCGGCGCTCCAGGCGCGCCGCGCCGCGGTGCGCGAGGCCGCCGAGGAGGCCGGCCTCGCGCTCGAGCCCGCGGCGCTCGTCGAGATCTCGCGCTGGGTGACGCCGGCGATCGCGCCGCGGCGCTTCGACACCTGGTTCTTCGCGACGCCGGCCGAGCCCGATGTGCGGGTGGCCGTCGACGGCGAGGAGATCGCCGACCACCGCTGGCTCTCCCCAACCGCGGCGCTCGACGCGCACCACGCGCACGCGCTGCGCCTCGCGCCGCCGACCTTCGTCACGGTCACGTGGCTCGCCGAGTTCGCGCGCAGCGCCGACGCGCTGCGCGTGCTCCCCGGTCGGGTCCCTCCGCCCTTCCATCCGCGCATCCACCGCCTCGACGGCGGCGCGTGCATGCTCTACCCCGGCGACGCCGGCTACGAGAGCGGCGCGCTCGACGCCGCCGGCGCGCGCCACCGGCTCTGGGCGGTCCAAGACCCGTGGCGCTACGAGCGCAAGCGGCCGTAGGCCGCGCGCAGCGAGGCGAAGCCGAGCGGAGTCGAGCAGTGGCCTCCGCGCTCGCCGTGGCAGCGAGCTAACGTGCGGCGCATCCCCGGGAGGACGAACACAGTGCCGCTCGACCTCTCCGTCCTCGTCGCCCCGGCCCACACGGCCCTCGTCACCCAGGAGTGCCAGCGCGGCGTGATCGGCCCGGAGTCGGCGCTGCCCGGGCTCGCCGAGGGCGTCGCGCGCACGAAGCTCGTCGAGCACGTCGGCGCGCTCGTCGCGGCGGCGCGCGAGGCCGGCGTGCGCGTCGTGCACTGCACCGCCGAGCGCCGCCCGGACGGCTTCGGCGCGAACCGCAACGCGCGCCTGTTCCGCCACATGGCGCGCGCCGAGCGGCCGCTGCACCCGGGCTCCGACGCCGCGGCCCTCGAGCCCGGCATCGGCGCCCGCCCCGAAGACCCGCTGCTCGCGCGCCTGCACGGCCTGTCGCCGTTCCAGGGCACCGAGCTCGACTGGCTGCTGCGCAACGAGGGCGTGACGACGATCGTCGGCGTCGGGGTCTCGGTCAACGTCGCGATCCCGAACTTCGCGTTCGATGCGGTGAACGCCGGCTACCAGATGGTCGTGCCGCGCGATGCGGTGGCCGGCTTCCCGGCCGAGTACGTCGAGATGGTGTTCGAGCACACGCTCGGCGCGATCGCGACGCTGACGGACACGAGCGAGCTGCTGGCGATCTGGCGCGGGTGACGCGAACTCTCGCCGCCGCGCATCCCACTGCGGGCCGCGCGCCCGCTGGCCGGGTTCACGCCGACAGCGCGTGAGGCGGCGCGTCGGTCGGCTCGGCGACGAGCCCGAAGCCGCCGCGCCGGCGGAAGTGGCGTCTGTAGCGCGGCGGCGCGCCGACGCGCAGCCGCTCGCGGACCGCGTCGAGCGGCAGCGGCAGCAGCGCCTCCCAGTCCTGCCCCGGCAGCCACGCCGCGCGGCGCGCGCGCTCGCGCGCGAGCGCGACCAGGCGCCGCGTGCCCGGCGCCGCGCGCTCGTCGAGCCACGCCGAGATCGGGACGATCCAGCCGAACGCGCGGGTGCGCAGCTGCACGTGGCTGAACGCGAGCAGCTGGAGCTCGCCGAGGATGTCGCGCGAGTAGCCGGTGACGACGTGCCACAGGTCGTGCATCGCGCCGAGCCGGTCGAAGACGAAGCGGCGCGCGGCGTCGGGCGCGAGCCCGAGCTCGCGGTGCACCGGGTCGGTCGCGCGCTCGAGTCCCTCGAGGCTGAGGCCTTCCTCGTCGAGGAACGCGAGCTGCTGCTCGAGGGCGATCGCGGCATCTGCCGCACCGGACTGCACGGATTCGAGCGCAGCTGCTCCGAGACCGAGTTCGCGGTGGGCCTGATGGTCGGACGCGTCGGCCTTCCACAAGGCCTTTCGGCGCTGGACCGGTCGCAGCCCCGGCGCATACGCGGCGCAGCTCAGGGCGAGCGCGGCGGAGGCGCGCCCGGGCCGCGCGCGATCATCTCCTCGACCAGCTTCTTCGACGGCGTGAAGCGCCGCGCGAGCGGGCGCGGCTGCGCGATGCGGTCCATGCGGAACATCCGCGGCGCGCCCTTGTCGAGGTCGACCGCGAGAACGTACCTCTGTGTCCCATTCGGGGATACGCTCCCGGGCATCGCGCGTCCGCGAGTCCCAGGAGGAAGGATCCATGTCCAGCACCCCGTCCACCGCCGAGATCGGCCAGCAGCTCGTCGCGCTCTGCAACGCCGGCAAGGACCTCGAGGCCGTCGAGCGCTTCTACGACGAGAAGATCGTCAGCATCGAGGCCCAGGGCAGCGAGGAGATGCCAGCCCGCCAGGAAGGGATCCAGGCGATCCGCGGCAAGCACGCCTGGTGGAACGACAACCACGAGATCCACGGCTCGAAGGCCACCGGCCCGTTCTGCGGCCACCGCGACGACCAGTTCGCGGTCGAGTTCGAGATGGACGTGACCCACAAGCCGAGCGGCCAGCGCCACCAGATGCGCGAGGTCGCGCTCTACACGACCGCCGGCGGCAAGATCGTGCAGGAGGAGTTCCTGTACCTCGCCGGCTGAGCGGGGGCCACGGGGGACGGCGCGCGCGCTCAGCCCGCGCCGTCCTCGCGCAGCGGCGCGATCACCTCGCCGCCGAAGCGGGCGAGCGCGTCGCGCTTCGCGTCGAGGCTCCGCGCATCGGCGCCGTAGACGAGCCACGGGATCGTCCACAGGTGGGTCACGCCGGCGTCGCGCATGCGGCGATAGCCGTCGAGGCTGAAGTCGTCCTTCGGCGCGCCGATCACCTCGAAGGGCTCGTCGCCGCGGCCGGCGCGCTCGCGCTCGGCGCGGATCCGCGCGATGCCCGCGCGCAGCTCGTCGAGCGACAGGATGTCCGGGATCCAGCCGTCGCCGATCCGCGCGACACGGCGCAGCGCGGCGTCGCTGCGGCCGCCGACGAAGACCGGGATGGGGTGCGGCACCGCGGGGCTCATCGAGAGGCGCGGGAAGTCGAAGTGGCGGCCGTGGTGCTCGAACATCTCGCCGCTCCAGAGCTTGCGCATCACCTCGAGCATCTCCTCGGCGCGCCCCGCCCGGCCGTCGAAGGGCTGTCCGACCAGGTCGAACTCCTCGCGCATCCAGCCGAGACCGAGACCGAGCGCGACGCGCCCGCCCGAGAGCAGCGACGCGGTGCCGAGCGCCTTCGCGAGCGAGAAGACGTCGCGCATCGGCACGACGTAGACGCCCTGGTAGAAGCGCAGGCGCGTGGTCACCGCGGCCATCGCCGCGGTCGAGACCCAGACGTCGGGGTACGGATCGGCGGCGCCCCACGGCCGCTCGCCGCTCTCGGCGTACGGATACGGCGTCGCGATCTTCTCGAGGTGGACCAGGTGGTCCGCGAGCACGACGCCGTCCCAGCCGCTCGCCTCGGCGCTGCGCGCGAGCTCGAGGTAGTGCGTGGGCTCGATCCAGACGAAGCCAGTCAGGAACTTCAAGCGGGCCTCCGAGACTGGCGCGGAGTGCGAGTATACGCGGGCCGGCGCGCCGGGGCGTGCCGAGCCGTCGCGCGGATGCAAAGCTCGCGGTGAACCCCGACGGAGGCCCCGATGCCCGACCGCAGCGCGCACACCGACCATCCCGTCCACTCGCTCGTCGCGGCGCGCTGGAGCCCGTACGCGTGGGCCGACCGCGCGGTGCGCGTCGAGGATCTGATTTCGGTGTTCGAGGCCGCGCGCTGGGCCGCGTCGTCGTACAACGAGCAGCCGTGGCGCTGGATCGTCGCGCGCCGCGAGGACGAGGGGGCATTCGCGCAGCTGCTGTCGACGCTCGTCGAGACCAACCAGGACTGGGCGCGCCACGCGCCGGTGCTCGCGATCGGCGTGACCCGCACGCGCTTCTCGCGCAACGACAAGCCGAACAAGGCCGCGCATCACGACCTCGGGCTCGCTGCCGGCAACCTGTGCCTCGAGGCGACCGCGCGCGGGCTCGCGGTGCACCAGATGATCGGGATCCAGCCCGAGCGCGTGCGCGAGATCTACGGCGTGCCCGAGCCCTTCGAGCCGCTGACCGGGCTCGCGATCGGCTACGCCGGCGAGCCCGAGCGGCTGCCCGAGAAGCTCCGCGAGCGCGACACGGCGCCGCGCACGCGCCAGCCCCTCGCCGAGCTCGTGTTCTCCGGCGCGTGGGAGCGGCGCGCCGAGTTCCTGCCGCGCTCCTGAGTCACGCGGTCCGGGTCGCCGCGAGCGCCTCGACCCATCCGACGAGACGCCCGTCCTCGACGGTGCTGTGCAGCGAGTGGTCGTCGTCGACCTCGATCAGCCGCACGCGCTCCGGCGATCCGCTGCGCGCGAGCGCGCGGCTGTCGTCGGGGTCGATGATCTCGTCGCGGGTGCCGTGCACGAGCCAGACCGTCACGCCCTCGGGCAGCACGGCGGGCTGGCCGCGGCGCAGCGCCGCGTGCGCGAGCAGCAGCGTCGGGCCGCGCCACAGGCCGCGCTGGAGCAGCGCCACTGCGATCGCGCCGCCGTACGACGAGCCGACGAGCACGTCGGGCTCGAAGCGGCGGAGTGCGTCGAGCTGCGCGGCGACGCTGCCCTCGAAGTCGTGCGTGTCCATCGACGGCGTCAGCGCGGTGAAGTGCTGCGCGAAGAGCCGGGCCTTGACGCCCTGCGGGCTCGACTCGAGCCCGTGCACGAACTGCACGCGGAGGTCGGAGGGCATCGGTCCCGGAGCATAGGACTTCGGCGGACGCGCTACCCTTCGCGGCGTGATCCAGCGCGCGGCGAAGTTCGAGATCGGACAGGTGGTCCGGCACCGCGTCTACCCCTTCCGCGGCGTGATCTTCGACGTCGACCCCACCTTCAGCAACACCGAAGAGTGGTGGCTCGCGATCCCCGAGGCAGTGCGTCCGCGCAAGGACCAGCCCTACTACCACCTTCTCGCCGAGAACGAGAAGACCACGTACGTCGCGTACGTGTCCGAGCAGAACCTGCTCCCCGACGAGAGCGGCGAGCCGGTGCGCCACCCCCAGGTGGCGGCGCTCTTCGGCGAGCTCCACGGCGACCGCTACGCGCCGAAGGCCCGCGTGGCGCACTAGGCTATCGTCGCCGCCATGCCCACGACCGGAATCACCGCCTACGGCGCCTACGTGCCGCTGACCCGTCTGCCGCTCGCGCTGATCGGCGGGCGCCCGGCCGTCGAGGGAGGCCCCGAGAAGGCCGTCGCCGACTACGACGAGGACGCGGTGACGATGGCCGTGAGCGCTGCCGTCGACTGCCTCCAGGGCGTGCCGCGCGAGAGCGTCGACGCGCTCTACTTCGCGTCGACGACCTATCCGCTGCGCGAGAAACAGGGCGCCGCGCTGATCGCGACGGCGCTCGACCTGCGCCGCGACGTCGCGACGCAGGACCACGCCGCCTCGCTGCGCGCCGGCACCGCCGCGCTCGAGAGCGCGCTGCACGCCGTCGCGGCCGGCGCGCACCGCTCGGTGCTCGTCGTCGCGAGTGACTGCCGGATGGGCGCACCGCGCGGCGCGCTCGAGGCGAAGCTCGGCGACGGCGCGGTCGCGTTCCTCGTCGGGCGAGACCCGATCGCGCGCTTCGAGGCCGCCGCGTCGCGCGCCGACGAGCTCCAGGACGTCTGGCGCATCGACGGCGAGCGATTCACCCACACCTGGGAGGAGCGCTTCGCGATCCAGGAGGGCTACACGCCGAACCTGGTCGCCGCGGTGCGCGACCTCCTCGCGCGCCTCGGCCGCGGCCCCGAGGACTTCGCGAAGGTCGCGCTCTACGCGCCCGACGCGCGCAGCCTCGCCGGCGTCGCGCGGGAGCTCGGCTTCAAGGATCAGCAGCTCCAGGACGGCCTGTTCGGGCGACTCGGCAACACCGGGACGCCGTACGCGCCGATGCTGCTCGCGCACGCGCTCGAGAGCGCGCGCCCGGGCGAGCGCCTGCTGATCGCAAGCTACGGCGACGGCGCGCACGCGCTCGCCTTCGAGGTGAGCGACGCAATCTCCGCGCTGCCGGCGCGGCGCGGCGTGTCGTGGCACCTGGAGCGGCGCCGGGCGCTGAAGAGCTACGACACCTATCTGAAGGCGCGCGCGCTGCAGCCCAGCGAGTGGGAGAGCGGCGCCGACCTCGGCCTCTCGGCGACGATTCGCTTCCGGGAGCGCGACGCCGACGTCGCGCTCGTCGGCGCTCGCTGCACGCGCTGTGCCCAGGTGCACTTCCCGAAGCCGCGGGTCTGCTACAAGTGCCACGCGCTCGACGCCTGGGAGCCCTACCGCCTCTCCGACCGCCGCGGACGGCTCCTCGCCTACACCTTCGACTTCTTCTTCCCGGCGTCGGAGCCGCCGACGATCATGGTGATGAGCGAGGTCGACGGCTGCCGGCTGCACGTGCAGCTCGCGAACGCTCGCCCCGACCAGGTCGCGCTCGACCTGCCCGTCGAGTACGTGTTCCGCAAGATCCACGAAGCCGGCGGCAAGCCCAACTACTTCTGGAAGGCGAGTCCCCTGTCATGAGCGAATCGATCCGCGACAAGGTGGCGGTGGTCGGCGTCGGCGCCTGCCAGTTCGGCGAGAACTGGGACCGCTCGCGCGAGGACATGATCGTCGACGCGGCCTACGAGGCCTACGCCGACGCCGGCATCGACGACCCGCAGAGCCGCATCGAGGCCGTTTTCGCCGGCGCGGTCTATCCGCGCGAAGGCAGCGCCGAGATCGCGGAGGCGCTGAAGCTCTTCGGCAAGCCGGTGAGCCTCGTCTCCGACTACTGCCAGACCGGCACCGACGCGTTCCGCTTCGGCGTCTTCGCCGTCGCCTGCGGGATGTACGACACGGTGCTCGTCGTCGGCTTCGACAAGCCGAAGGACCGCGGCGTCTCGGGCCCGTCGGTCGCCTTCGACCGCGTGCGCGGGCTGCCGGCGACGCCGGCCGGCTGGTTCTCGCTGTGCGCGGCGCGCTACTTCGACACCTTCGGCGCCGGCCGCGAGGACCTGGCCCGGATCGCCGTCAAGAACCACCCCAACGGGACGCTCGCGCCGAAGACGATGCTCAAGCGCGAGATCACCGTCGACGACGTGCTGAAGGCCCGGATCATCTCGTGGCCCTTCGGCCTCTACGACTGCGCCGCGCAGAGCGACGGCGCCGCGGCCTGCGTGTTGACGCGCGCCGACCTCGCGCGCAGCTTCCGCGACGACCCGGTGCTCGTGAAGGCGGTGTCGATCGCGGTCTCCGAGCACCCGCAGCGCGACCCCGATTTCGACTTCCTCGGCTGGAAGCCGACGCTCTACGCGGCGCGCGACGCCTACGCCCAGGCCGGCATCACCGAGCCGTTCCGCCAGCTCGACGTCGTGCAGCTCCACGACTGCTTCACGCTCACCGAGCTGCTGAGCTACGAGGACCTCGGCCTGTGCAAGAAGGGCGAGGCGAAGGAACACGTCGCCTCCGGCACCTTCGCACTCGACGGCGAGCTGCCGGTGAACACCGACGGCGGCCTGAAGAGCTTCGGCCACCCGACCGGCGCGACCGGCGTCCGGATGATCTACGAGAACACGCTCCAGCTCCAGGGCCGCGCCGGCCCGCGCCAGGTGGAGGGCGCGTCGCTCGCGCTCTCGCACAACATCGGGGGGCCGCCGACGACCTGCGGCATCGCGATCCTCGGGCGGGATTAGGGGCGCCGGCCGCTCGCCCGCGAAGCCACTCGCCAGCGCGTCCGCTCCTGGCGTAGGATGGGGCCATGAGCGCCCCCGCCCCGACGCCCCGACGCGGGCGGGCGATGCTGGTGGCGAGCCTGCTCGTGCTCGCGGCCGGCCCCGCCCCGGCGCAGATCCTGCCGTGGGAGATGACCGTCACCGAGGTCGAGACCGGCCGGATCCGCAGCCTCGCGCAGCGCCTCAGCAAGCAGAACCTGCTCTACGAGCTGCGCATCGACGACCTCCGCAAGTCCGACCTCGCCGAGACGGCGACCGAGATCGACCGCATCATCGTCGCGCTCTCGGAGGGTCGGCCGCAGCGCTCGATCCCGGCGCCGTGGACGCCGGCGCTGCGCGACCAGGTGCAGCAGGTCGACCGCGTCTGGGGCCCGATCCGCGCGATCGCGCTCGCCGACGCGCATCGGCACCACCGCATCAAGCGCCAGTTCGCGCCGGCCGACAGCTACGGCACCGACCCGCTGCTCGTGCGCCACTTCGACCGGCTGACGCTCGAGCTGGTCGCCGAGAGCGAGAAGCTGCTCGGGCTGTACCACGCCGAGTGCCGCAAGACCAAGCTCGACATCTGCGACATCGCGACCCAGGTCGGCTACTCGGAGATGCTGCTCGAGCGCGCGACGAAGGAGGCGATCTACGTCCACTCCGGCATCGCCGCGAAGGAGAACCGCAAGCGCCTCGCCGAGACGGTCGCGGCCTACGAGCAGCTCGTCGACGCGAGCGCGACCGATCCCTTCCTCGCGAGCGCCATCGACCCGGCGCGCGGGCCCACCGCGAAGGCGCTCGGCGAGCTGATCGGGAGCCTCCAGGGCGACTGGAACAGCATGGCGCGCCAGCTGCGGCTGCTCGAGGCCGGCGACGAGGCGAACTTCGACGTCGGGTCGCTGCTGCTCACGCAGCGCACGCTCGTCTCGAAGATCGAGCGCGTGACCGCCGCGCTGATGCGCTACGCGACGCTGACCTTCGGAGCCTGAAGCCAACGCCGACGAGGCCGCCGATGACGGGGATCATCGACTCGGACCAGCACCTGTACGAGTACCGCGGGATGTGGGCCGACCACGTCGACCCCGCGGCGCGAGACGACGCGCTCGAGCTCGTCGACGACGAGATCGGAAACACCTGGCTGCGCTGGCGCGGACGCGCGATCACCGTCGCCGACGTGCAGGACCCCGGCGAGACCGACGCGATCGGCGAGCGGCGCCGCCGCGAGCGCGCGGGGCTGCCGCCGCTGCGCCGCTACGACGACGCGCTGCCGCGCGACTACTGGGAGCCGGCCGCGCGGCTCGCGCGCCTCGCCGATCTCGGCGTCGACGAGGCGCTGCTCTTCCCGAACTACGGCCTCGCGTGGGAGCGGCCGCTCGGCGCCGCGTCGCGGCCGGCGCTGCTCGCGAACATGCGCGCCTGGAACCGCTGGTGCGCCGCGGTCGCGGCCGACGGCGCCGGGCGTCTGCACCCGGTCGCCCACCTCCACCTCGGCGATCTCGCCTGGCTCGAGGCGGAGCTTTCCGCCGCGTCGCGGGCCGGCATCCGGCTCGCGATGATCGCGCCGGCGCTCGTCGACGGCCGCCCGCTCTCGCACCCGGACCTCGACCGCGCGTGGGCGCTCTTCGTCGAGCACGGCGTCGCGCCGTGCTTCCACGTCGCCGATCAGCCCCGGGCCTTCGACGACGCGTGGTACACCGACGCCGCGCTCGGCGGCGTGCCGGTGCTCGACGCGGTCTTCCTGTGGACGCCGGCCGCGCTCGCCGCGACCGATCTGATCGCGAATGGCGTCTTCGCACGCCACCCCGCGCTGCGGCTCGGTATCGTCGAGCTGTCGGCGGTCTGGGTGCCGATGTACCTGATGATGCTCGACGGGGGACTCCACTTCGTGAACCGCCTGCACGGCGAGCGCCGCGTCGCGCTCGACCGTCCCGGCAGCGAGGTGTTCCGACGCCACGTGCGCGTGTCGTCGTTCGCGTACGAGCTGCCGGAGCGGATCATCCGCCAGACCGGCGGCCACGACCTCACCATGTGCTGCTCCGACTATCCGCACTCCGAGGGCACCGCGTCGCCGGTCGACGACTACCGCCGCAGCGCACGGGGCAGCGATCCGTTCCAGTCCCATCCCGGGCTTCGGGGTGAGAACGCCGCATTCCTGCTCGGCCGCTGATCGGCGGCACGCGAGGTCAGCGCAGGAAGCGCTCCGCGTAGCGGCGCAGCCCGTCGGCGGCGTCGCGCGAGCGCTTCCACGGCGAGACGACGAGCCGGTCGACGCCGGACTCGGCCCAGCGCTCGAGATCGTCGGGCTCGCGCAGGTTTCCGCCGAGCGTCACCTCGAAGGGCGCTGCCTCGCGGCCGGCCTCGCGCCGCAGCTCGCGGAGCCGCGCGACCTGGCGCGCGGCGCCCTCCGGCGTCGTCTGGAGGCCGTACCAGCCGTCGGCTCGCGCGGCGCGGCGCAGCGCCGCGTCGGAGTCGCCGCCGACGTGG
>CAZQYK010000673.1:0-5075 GCA_964597285.1 uncultured Spirochaetales bacterium | reverse complement strand
CCCGCGCGGCGCACGAGCACCGCCGCGTGCTGCTCGCGATCGACGGCGTCTACAGCATGGACGGCGACGTCGCGCCGGTGCGCGAGCTGGCCGCGCTCGCGCGGCGCCACGGCGCGATGCTGCTGCTCGACGACGCGCACGGCACCGGCACGCTCGGCGCGCGCGGCCGCGGCAGCGCCGAGCTCTGCGGCGCCGAGGCCGGCGTCGACGTGCTGCTCGGGACGCTCGGCAAGGCGCTCGGCTCGTTCGGCGCGTTCGTCGCCGGAAGCCGCGCGCTGCGCGAGCTGCTCGTCAACGTCGCGCGCCCGTTCATCTTCAGCTGCGCGTTGGCGCCGCCGCAGGTCGCCGCGGCCCGTGCGGCGCTCGCGCTCGTCGCGCGCGAGCCGTGGCGCCGCGAGCGGCTCCAGGCCAACGCGGCGCGGCTGCGCGCGCGGCTGGCGACGCACGGGATCTCCACCGCGCCCTCGACGACCCACATCGTGCCGGTCGTGATCGGCCCGAGCGCGGCAACGATGGCGGCCTGCGAGCGCCTGCTCGAGCGCGGCTTCTACGCACAGGGGATCCGCTTCCCGTCGGTGCCCGAGGGCCGCGCGCGGCTGCGGCTGACCCCGATGGCGTCGCACGCCGAGGCCGAGATCGACGCGCTCGCCGACGCGGTCGCCGACGAGTTCTGGGCCGCGGCCGGCGCCCGCGAGGCCGCCGCCACGACCGGCTGACCCGATGGCGCGCGCCGCCCGCGGCGTCTTCGTCACCGGCACCGACACCGGGGTCGGCAAGACCGTCGCGGCGTGCGCGCTCGCGCGCGGGCTGCGCGCGCGCGGCGTCGACGTCGGCGCGATCAAGCCGATCGAGACCGGCGTCGGGCCCGCCGGCCCGGCCGACGCGCTCGCGCTGCGCGCCGGGGCCTGCGCCGACGACCCGCTCGACGACGTCTGCCCGCTGCGCTTCGCGCTCCCGGCCGCACCGGAGGCCGCCGCGCGGCACGCCGGCGGGCGCGTCGACCTGCGCGTCATCGACGCGGCGCTCGCGCGGCTCCAGGCGCGTCACGACTGCGTCATCGCCGAGGGCGCCGGCGGGCTGCTGGCGCCGATCGCGCCGCGCGTCACGATGGCCGACCTCGCCGCGCGGCTCGCACTTCCACTGGTCATCGTGGCGCGCGCGGCGCTCGGGACCGTGAACCACACGCGGCTGACGCTCGAGGCGGCGCGTCATCGGGGCCTCGCCGTTCTCGGGGTCGTCGTCAGCCACGCCGGCGGGCCGCTGTCGGAGGCCGACGCGCGCAACCTCGACCTGCTGCGCGCAGACCCCGACGTGCCGTGGCTCGGCGAGATCCCGCCGCTCGGACCCGCAGAGCTGCCGGCGCCCGACGCGCTCGACCTCGACCGCGTGCTCGCGTGGCAGGCGGCGTGACGCGCGTCAGGGGCTTGCGTCACCCGCGCGCGTCATCAGGGGCGGGCTGAAAGCCCCTCAAGTCGCGCGCGAGGAGGCCCGATCCGGCCTCGGAGACCCCGAATCGGAGACCCCCGTGGCCGGCAGCGAGGCGCTCGAAGAGGAGCTGAGGACCCTCGACTTCAAGCTCGGACAGCTGCGCCGCGACTACGACCAGTACTTCCTCGGCACGCGGCCGCGCGAGCCCGTGCAGCTGCGCGCCGAGGTCAACAAGACGGTGATCCGGCTCTCGAGCACCGCGATCCAGAACACCGCGCAGCGCTTCAAGTTCAGCAGCCTGTGCTCGCGCTTCCAGGCGTGCCGGCGCCAGTGGGACGAGAATCTCCGCAAGATCGAGGCCGGCACCTACGAGCGCCACCGCTTCCGCGCGCGGGTTCACGGCGACGCCGACGACGCGGGGTCCGATGACCGCGGGGGCGACTCCCGGGCCGCGGGGGCCGACGACCTCTACCGCAGCTACGTCGACGCGCGTCTCGCGTGCGGCGAGAGCGTCGACGGCTTCACGCGAGAGAAGCTCGCTCGCGTGCTCGCGAAGCAGCGCAAGCAGCTCGCGTCGCGCTACGGCGCCGGCGCGGAGTTCACGTTCCGCGTCGAGGTCGACGGCGGCCGCACGGTGCTGAAGGCGACGCGTCAAGCGCGGCGAAGCCGCGCGCGGTAGCTCGGCGGTCTGCGGCTCGCAGAGCCGCTCCGCCGAGACCACGGATGCCCGAAGGGCATCGCAGTGAGCGAGGCGTAGCGAGCATCCAGCGAACAGTGACCTCCGCTGCCGCAGGGTCTCGATCTGGTTGCCGGATCCCGGGCCCACCGGTTGCTGCGCCCGGCCCGTTCGGGCAGGCTTCGGCCGCATGTCGGATTCCCCGAGGGCCGCGCGGCGCGAGGTGGGCCTCTGGGCCCTGATGCTCGGGCTGACGCTCGTCGCGATCGTCGCCGCCGGCGAGGTCGTCGTGCGGATCGCGCGGCCCGCCGGCGTCGTCCCCGACCGCCACTACGCGCCCGGGATCTTCTCGGCCGACGACGAGCTGGTCTGGGCGCTCGTGCCGGGCTACCGCGGCCACTGGCACGACTACGAGGCGTCGCGGCCGACGTCGACGAACGCGCTCGGCTACCGCGGCCCCGAGGAGACGCCCGAGCGACTCGGCGCGGCGCTGCGGATCGCGGTGGTCGGCGACTCGGTCGCATTCGGGCGCGGCGTCGCCGACGGCGACGCGTACCCCGCGCGGCTCGAGGCGCTGCTCGCCGAGCGCGGCCTCGACGTCGCCGTCTTCAACCTCGCGGTGCCGGGCTACGACTCGCTGCGCGAGCGCATCTGGCTCGAGCGCCACGTCGCGCGCATCGATCCGCACGTCGTCGTCGTCGGCTGGTACCGCAACGACGTCACCGACATGGTGCCGCCCGGCTACGAGGACCACGGCATCCGGATCCTCGACGGCCAGATCGTCACCGACATCGACGCCTACCAGAGCTACCGACGGCGCATCTCGGCGCGGAGCGTCGTCGAGCGCTCGATGCTGCTGAACTTCGTCGGCGTGCGGTGGAGCCTGTGGCGCAAGTCGTTGCGGCTCGAGCGCCGCCGCACCTACAGCGCCGAGAACCCGAGCGGGCCCGAGGCCTACGTCGGCACGCTCGCCGAGCTGCGCCGCATCCGCGCGCTGTGCCGCGAGCGCGGCGCGGCGTTCGTGCTCGTCGTGCACCCGGCGCTCGACGAGCTGGACGGCGACGATCCGCCGGCGCTCGCGATCCTCGAGGCCGGCCTCGCCGACGGCGACGGCGAGCCGCCGGAGCTCGTCTCGGCCGAGCGGGCGGTCCGCGGCGAGGTGCCGGAGACGTTCTACCAGGCCGGCGACCGCAGCCACCCGAACGCGCTCGGCCACGACCGGATCGCGCGCCAGCTCGCCGAGCGGCCGATCTTCGCGCGCGTCGCCGACGCGTACTGAGCCGGAAGTGGAGCCATCGGGCGTTGCCCGATACTCCGGCGCGCGGGCGTCGCGTATCGTCGTGGGGCTGCGAGGGCCCATTCTGTTGCGTGGTCGTGGAGCATCGATCGGGCGCGTCGTCGGGCGCGTGCTGTCGGCCGGCGCCGTCGCGCTCGCCGCGGCCGCCGGCCACGCGCAGGCCTCGTTCACCGGCGTCGGCGACCTGACGGGCGGCGCGACGTCGAGCGGCGCGTTCGCGGTCTCGACCGACGGCCAGGTCGTGGTCGGCGAGAGCGAGAGCGCGAGCGGCACGGAGGCGGTCCGCTGGACCGCGGGCGGCGGGATCGCCGGGCTCGGCTTCCTGTCGGCGGGCGCGCCGTACAGCAGCGCGAAAGCGGTGTCCGACGACGGCGCGGTGATCGTCGGCCACAGCCACGGCGCCGGCGGTTTCCAGCGCGCGTTCCGCTCGAGCGGCGGCGCGATGGCGGCGCTCGCCGGCCAGAGCTGCGCGAACTGCGACCCGCTCACCGAGGGCCTCGGCGTCTCCGGCAACGGCCTCGTCGCGGTCGGCTCGTCGCTCGCGCGGCCCGCGGTCGGGCCGCTGCGGCTCGACCCGGTGCGCTGGCCGAACGGCGGCACCGCGCTCGTCGACCTCGGCAACCTCGCCGCGAGCGAGGAGGTGGGCCAGGCCTTCGGCGCGTCGCTCACCGGCAGCGTGATCGTCGGCGTGCACCAGAGCACGGCCGGCAAGGACGCGTGGCAATGGAGCGGCGCCGGGCTGGTCGCGCTGCCGCGGCTCTCGACGACGACGCCGGTCGTCGCGACCGCGTACGCGGTGTCGCGCGACGCGTCGACGATCGTCGGCACGAGCACCACGCGCACGCTCACGCTGCCGGGCGGCACGGTGGTGGCCGTCGAGCCGCAGGCGGTGCGCTGGACCGGCGCCGGCCATGCGACGCTCGAGAGCCTCGGCGGGCTGCCGGGCGCGCAGGGCATCGACAGCGCCGCGCGCGGCGTGGCGCCCGACGGCGCGCGCATCGTCGGGCGCACGCGCGGAAGCGCCGGCGAGAGCCGCGCGTTCGTCTGGGACGCGGCGAACGGGATGCGCGACCTCGCGACGCTGCTCTCGGCCGACCACGGGCTCGACCTCTCCGGCTGGCAGCTCGTCGAGGCGCGCGGCGTCTCGGGCGAGAACGGCGGCGCGTACACCGTCGTCGGCACCGGCGTCGACCCGCAGGGCGACGCGCAGGGCTGGGTCGCCGTGATCCCGCTGCCGGAGCCGGGCGGCGCGGCCTCGCTCGCCGGCGCCGCGCTCGCGGCGCTGTGCCGCCGGCGCAGCGCGAGGCGACGTTGAGCGGACGCCTCGGCTACGCGATCGCGTGGCTCGCGTGCTCGGTGCTGCTGCTCGCCGTCGGCCTCGGCGCGCTCGTCGGCGCGGCAGCGCTGATCGCCGGCGCCGGCGACGCGACGCGCGCCTCGCGGCTGAACGCGGCGCTCGTCGTGTACGCGCAGGTCGTGCTGCGGAAGGGGCTGCGGCCGCAGCTCGCGCTCGGGCTCGCGTTCTGGCCGCTCGTCGACGCGGTGCTCGGACTGCGCGCGCGAGGCCGCGGCGCGGTCGCGCTCGGCCTCGTCGGCTGCGCGAGCCTCGCGGCGCTCGCGGTCGCGTCGCTCGTGCTGCCGACGCCGCTGCTCGGCCTCGGCCTCGTGCGCTAC
>CAZQYK010000672.1:0-3999 GCA_964597285.1 uncultured Spirochaetales bacterium | reverse complement strand
ACGCCGACGTCGACGCGCTTCGACGGGATCAGCGCGCTCACCATCAGCGCGAGCGGGCCGTCGGCCGGCACGCCGAACGCGGCGCGGTCGGCGCGGCTGGGCGAGAAGAAGGCCGTGTCGACGCCGTTCGGGATCAGCACGGAGCGCCAGCGCTCGCGGTTGCGCGCGTGGAACTCCGGGTTCGTGCAGACGAGCCCTTCGCAGCCGAACCAGCGGAACTCGCTGCGGTCGCTGGCGGCCGGATGGTCGCCGTTCTGGGTCACGAAGACGTGCGCCGGCCGCCGCCCGCGCGACCGGCGGCCGCGCAGCAGCCAGTTCGTGAACGGGTAGCTGCACGTCACGCTGAGGTCGAAGTCCGCGGGGCGGTAGCGGCGCGCGAGCCCCGTGACGAAGGTCAGCTCTTCCCAGGCGTACTCGTTGCGCAGCACCGGGAGGCCGGGCCAGCGCTCGAAGCGCTCGCGCGGGACGTTTCGCGACCGAACGTAGGCGTACGGCTCTCCCGAGCGCGGCGGGCCGGAGCCGAAGAGCGTGACGGCCAGCCCCTCGAGGCGGGCCAGCTCGCGCGCGACCGACTCGAAGGCGACCTCGGCGCCGCGCGACACGCGGTGCAGCCCGGCCAGCACGAATGCGATGCGCAGCGGGTCGCGCGCGGCGCTCACAGCGTCATCCGGTGGCGCCGGCACCACCAGAGCAGCACGTAGAGGCCCCAGACGCGCGACCAGTAGAGGCCGGGCGCGCCGGCGCGGAACGCGCGCCACAGGCTCCCCACCGCGTCGGGCCGCAGGCCGACGCTCGCGCAGAGCCCGGCGTCGGACAGCGTCCCGCCGACCTCGTCGCGGAGCTCCTGCTCGAGCCACGCGGCGATCGGCAGCACGAAGCCGGACTTCGGGCGCTCGAAGGTGGCCGGATCGATCGCGCCGAGCGCCAGCTGCTTCAGCAGCCGCTTGCGGCCGAGCGGTGCGAAGCGCTCGCGCTCGTCGACGCCGGCCACCGACTCGACGACGCGGTGGTCGACCAGCGGAACGCGCAGCTCGAGACCGACCGACATGCTCGCGGCGTCGCAGTCGCGCAGCAGCCGGTCGCCGACGAAGCCGTCGAGCTCGAGCATCGAGATCGCGTGCAACGCGCGCTCGCCGTCGACGCCGGCGCGCAGCCGGTTCAGGTCGGCCGACGCGAGGCCCCACTCGACCGCCGCGGCGCGTGGGTCGGCGAGCAGCGCCGCGTGGAGCTCGCGCGTGAAGAGCGCGTAGTGCACCTGGTAGGCCGCGACGAGGTCGCCGCCGGTTTCGAGCAGGTCGGCGAGCTTGCCCCAGCGCACCTGCGGCGGGACCTCGCCCGCCGCGCCGAGCTTCCAACGCGCGAAGGCGCCCGCGAGGGCCCGCAGCGGCGCCGACGGCAGCGGCGCGAGAGCGCGCGTCCAGCGCGCCGCGCGCGGAAGGTCGCGGAAGGTCGCATAGCCGCCGAAGAGCTCGTCGCCGCCGACGCCGGCGAGGGCGACGGTGATGCCGGCCTCGCGCACGGCCCGGCTCACGAAGTAGGTGTTCAGCTGGTCGAAGGTGGGCTGGTCGACGCTGCCGAGTGCGTCGTCGAGGCTCGCGAGGAAGCGGCGCTGCGTCAGCAGGATGTGGGTGTGATCGGTCCCGAGCGCCTTCGCGACGGCCTCCGCATGGCGCGACTCGTCGTACGCCGCCTCCTCGAAGCCGACGCTGAAGGTGCGCACCGACGGGCCGGCCGCGCGCACCGCGAGCGCGGCGATCGCGCTCGAGTCGACCCCGCCGGACAGGAATACGCCGAGCGGCACGTCGCTGATCAGCCGCAGCTCGACGGCCGTCTCGAGCTCGCGGCGCAGCGCCTCGACCGGGGCGGCGGCGCCCGCCGCGGCGCGCGGCAGCGTCCAGTACGCGCGCGGGACGACCGGGCCCGGAGCCGAGCCGACCGTCGCGCACGTGCCGGGCGGGAGCAGCGAGACGCCGCGCACGATGCTGCGGGCCCCGCGGACGAAGCCGTTCCACGCGAAGCTCGCGAGCACGTCGGGATCGAGCCGACGCGGCACGAGCCCGCTGGCGAGCAGCGCCCGCACCTCCGACGCGATCAGCAGCGTCGTGCGTCCGCCCTCGCGCTCGACGCGGTGGTAGTAGAGCGGCTTGATCCCCAGCCGGTCGCGCGCGAGGAAGAGCTCGCGCCGCTCGGCGTCCCAGATCGCCAGCGCGAACATCCCGCGAAAGCGCTCGACGCAGGCCTCGCCCCAGCGCGCGTAGGCCTTCATCACGACCTCGGTATCGGTCTTCGAACGGAATCGCTCGCCCCCGGACTCGAGCTCGGCGCGCAGCGCGCGGTAGTTGTAGACCTCGCCGTTGTAGACGATCGCGAGCCGGCGCTCCGGATCCCACATCGGCTGGTGCCCGTCGGCGCTCAGGTCGATGATCGAGAGACGCCGGTGCGCGAGCACGACCCCGTCGTCCCGCCAGAGGCCGTCGTCGTCCGGGCCGCGATGGCGCTGCGCCTCGCCGACGCGCCGGAGCGCGGCGACGATCTCCTCGTCGACGTCGCCCAACGCTGCCGCGATCCCGCACATCGCTCCGACACCCCCCGGCCCGGCCGCGCCGAGCTTATCGGCGATCGGACCCCCACGCATTGGGTCGCGCGTCCGTCATCGCTGTGGCCGTGCAGCCCGAGCGCAACCGCGCCCCGGCTCACGTCGGGCCGCGCGCGAGCCGATTCCGGTACCCTCCCCTCGCGCTCATCGGAGATTCGCGTTGCGTGTCGCCATCGTCGGCTGCGGCTTCGTCGCCGACCTCTACATGAAAACTCGGGTCGGGCACCCCCGGCTCGAAGTCGTCGGCGCGGCCGACCGCGACCCCGCGCGCGCCGCGCGCTTCGCGGACGCCCACGGCGTGTCCGCCTATCCGTCGCTCGACGCGCTGCTCGCCGACCCGCGGCCCGACGTCGTCCTGAACCTGACGAACCCGCACGCACACTTCGACGTCAGCAAGGCCTGCCTCGAGGCCGGCAAGCACGTCTACTCCGAGAAGCCGCTCGCGCTGAAGCTCTCCGAGGCGCAGGAGCTCGCCGACCTCGCCGAGCGGCGCGACCTGCTCCTCTCGTCGGCGCCGTGCAGCCT
The DNA here is from genome assembly GCA_964597285.1 of uncultured Spirochaetales bacterium. GTDB lineage: Bacteria > Myxococcota_A > UBA9160 > UBA9160 > SMWR01 > JAHEJV01. The sequence goes on along the minus strand of CAZQYK010000672.1, from coordinate 878 downwards.
CCTCGGCGAGACCGCGCAGACGCTGTGGAAGGCACTGCGCGACGACGTCGTCGGGCGCGTCCATCTCGTGTATGCGGAGCAGGACGAGGGACTCGTGCACCGCATGCCGTACCGCCACTGGCGCAGCCCGTCGGGCCTGCCGTGGCCGTGGCGCGACGAGTTCGAGGTGGGCTGCACCGTCGAGCACGCCGGCTACTACCTGACCTGGCTCCCGGCCTTCTTCGGTCCGGCGCGCCGCGTCACCGCGTTCTCGTCGTGCGTCGTCGCCGACAAGCGCACCGATCCGCCGCTCGAGAGTAGCGCGCCCGACTTCTCGGTCGCGGCGATCGAGTTCGAGTCGGGCGTCGTGTGCCGCCTCACCTGCAGCATCGTCGCGAGCCACGACCACTCGCTGCGCATCTTCGGCGAGGAGGGGATCCTGCGCACCGACGACTGCTGGCACTACGGGTCGCCGGTGAAGGTGCAGCGCCGCTTCAACGTGCGGCGCCGCGCCGTCACGAGCCCGTGGAAGCGGCGCCTCCCGCCGGTGCGCAAGTGGGACCCGCCGTTCCGCCACCGCGGCGCACAGCAAATGGACTTCTGTCGCGGGGTCGCGGAGCTCGCGGACTCGCTCGAGGAGGACCGGCCCTGCCGGCTCTCGACGCGCTTCAGCCTGCACGTGAACGAGCTCGTGCTCGCGATCTCGACGGCCGGCGCGAGCGGCGCGTCGACGGCGATCTCCTCGTCCTTCGACCCGATCGAGCCGATGCCCTGGGCGGTCTAGCAGCTAGCGGGCCGCTCCGCGGATCCAGCCTCCGAGCTTGCGGGCCTCGAGCGCGGCGTCGTGGTCGCGGCGCACGCGCTCGCGCCCGAGCTTTCCCATCGCCGCCAGCCGGTCG
>CAZQYK010000671.1:0-4025 GCA_964597285.1 uncultured Spirochaetales bacterium | reverse complement strand
GCGCCGCCGACCGGGGGCCGGCGCTCCTCGGCGCCCGCGGCCGAGAGCAGCGCCTCGAGGCCGGTCGGCGACTCGCCGCGCGGGCTGAGGCGCTGGCCGCAGTGGATGCAGTGGCGCGCCTCGGCCGGAAAGGTGACGTGGCAGTGGTAGCAGTACACCTCGTACGGAGTCTGGGGGCCTTCGACGCGTCGCATGCTCCTCGATGGTATCGTCCCCGACCCGAAGCCCCACATCTCCCTCACTCCCGGAAGGCTCCTCCGATGTCCGAGTCCCCGCGCAGGCGCGTCGCCGTCCTCGGCGCCACCGGCGTCGCCGGTCAGCAGTTCCTCGTGTCCCTCGCCGACCACCCGTGGTTCGAGGTCACGGCGCTCGCCGCCAGCGCGGCCAGCGCCGGCCGCAGCTATCGCGACGCGATCACCGAGGCGAGCGGCCAGCAGCGCTGGGCCTGCGAGGAGCCGCTGCCGGCGGGCTTCGCCGATTGCCCGGTCGTCGACGCCGCCGACCTCGACCCGGCCGGCATCGACCTCGTGTTCTCGGCCGTCGAGAGCGACGCGGCGCGCGCTCTCGAGGAGCGCTTCGCGGCCGAGCTGCCGGTGGTCTCGACCTCGTCGGCGTTCCGCTACGAGGACGACGTGCCGATCCTCGTGCCCGGCGTGAACCTCGAGCACGCGTCGCTCGTGAAGCGCCAGCAGAGCGAGCGCGGCTGGAAGGGCTTCGTCGCCCCGATCCCGAACTGCACCACGACCGGGCTCGTCGTCGCGCTCGCGCCGCTCGAGCGCCGCTTCGGCGTGCGCTCGGTGATCATGACCTCGATGCAGGCCCTCTCCGGCGCCGGCCGCCGGCCGGGCGTCCACAGCATGGACATCCTCGACAACGTGATCCCGTTCATCCCGAAGGAGGAGGAGAAGGTCCAGCGCGAGACCGCGAAGATCCTCGGCCGGCTCGAGGGCGACCGCATCGCGCCGCTCGACCTGCCGGTCTCGGCCCACTGCAACCGCGTCAACGTTCGCGACGGCCACACCGAGTGCGTCAGCGCCGGCCTCGCCCAGCCGGCCGAGCCGGCCGAGGTGGTCGAGGTGCTGCGCTCTTTCGGCCGTGAGTTCGCGGACCTGGGCCTGCCGTCCGCGCCGCCCGAGCTGATCTCGGTCAGCGACGACCCCTATCGCCCCCAGCCGCGCGTCGATCGCGCCCTCCACGGGGGCATGACCACCGTGGTGGGGCGAGTCCGACCCGACCCGGTGCTGCCGAACGGCGTCAAGTTCGTGCTGCTGTCGCACAACACCAAGCTCGGCGCCGCGAAGGGCGCCTGCCTGGTCGCCGAGTACCTGGTCCATCAGGGACTGGCCTAGCCAGCCGGGCCGCGCCCCGGGGTGCCTCCGGACGTCTTGCCTCCGGGGCAGAAACTGCCACCTTATCCGCCCAGATGGCGGTCGGGGGGTACCGAGACCGCAGGCCGTTCCAACGAGTCCTCGAAGGAGGGGATGATGTCCGTTCGATCTCTCTCGCGTTTCGCCGGCGTGTTCGCGCTCGGCTTGGTCATCGGCTTGCTCGGCTGCACCTCGACGCCGGAGGACGCGGAGGGCATGGGCTCCGGCACCGGCAGCGAGTTCCGCGACGTTCCGACGCAGGACGGCGACGGCATGCAGTCGAAGCTGCTCGACCTCCAGACGATCTACTTCGACTACGACAGCTCCGACATCCGCGCCGACGCGCGCCCGGTGCTGCGCGCGAATGCCGACTCGATCAACAACAAGACGAGCGGCGTCGTGACGATCGAGGGCCACTGCGACGAGCGCGGCAGCACCGAGTACAACCTCGCGCTCGGCGAGCGCCGCGCGAACGCGGTCCGCAACTACCTCGTCGACCTCGGCGTGCCGTCGTCGCGCCTGCGCACGGTGAGCTTCGGCGAGGACCGCCCGGCCGTGCAGGGCCACGACGAGTCGGCGTGGCGCTACAACCGGCGCTCCGACTTCGTCCAGTAGCGTTCGGGCCGACGCGATCTTCCGACGGGGGCTGCGCCTCGCGCGCGGCCCCCGTCTTCGTTTTGGCCGCGGTCCGCCCGCGGTGATACCGTGGCCGTCCGCCCGCGGTGAGCCCGTGGCCGGTTCCCCCCCATCCTCCGAGGTCACGACATGAGCAGCGTCCACGGCGGCATCCTCGCGGGCCGCGCCCTGAAGTCGGCCGGTGTCGAGTGCATCTTCACCCTGTGCGGCGGCCACATCATGCCGCTGTACGCGGGCTGCCAGGAGCAGGGCATCCGCATCATCGACGTCCGCCACGAGCAGGCCGCGGTGCACGCCGCCGACGCGTGGGCGCGCTGCAACCCCGGCAAGATCGGCGTCGCCGCGATCACCGCAGGGCCGGGCGTCACCGATGGGGTCACCGGCATCGCGAACGCGTGGCGCGCGAACTCGCCGATCCTCGTCTTCGGCGGCCAGGGTCCGTTCGAGAACCTGCGCCGCGGCTCGCTCCAGGAGATGGACCACATCGGCGTGGTTCGCCCGATCACGAAGTTCGCCGACGCGATCTACCAGACCCACCGCATCCCGGAGTACATCGAGCTCGCGATCCGCCACGCGGTGTCCGGCGTCCCGGGTCCGGCCTACCTCGAGATCCCGATGGACATCTTCATGGGCTCGGTCGAGCAGGAGGTGCGGATCCCGCGCATCTCGACGACCCCGCCGCGCCTGTCGCCCGACCGCGAGTCGGTGCAGGAGGCGCTCGAGATCCTGCGCGCCGCGCAGCGCCCGATGCTGATGGCCGGCACGAGCGTCAAGTGGTCGAACGCCTCGGCGGCGATGAACCGCTTCATCTCCGAGACCCACATCCCGTCCTACACGAACGGCATGGGCCGCGGCACCGTGCCGCCCGACTCGCCCGAGTTCCTGAACCGCTCGCGCCGCAAGGCGCTCGAGCAGATCGACGCGATCGTGCTCGCCGGCACGCTGCTCGACTTCCGGATGCGCTTCGGCGCGACGATCCCGGCCGACGCGAAGATCATCCAGCTCGACATGGACGCGACGCTGATCGGCCAGAACCGCCAGGCCGACGTCGGCCTGGTCGGGAACCTCGCGTGCAGCTTCGAGCTGCTCGTCGAGGAGATGAAGAACACCGGCACGCAGCTCGACTTCTCGACGTGGCGCGACGAGCTGCGCAAGGTCGAGGACGCCGCGGAGGCGGTGGTGCAGGCCGCGCTCGACAGCGACGAGAGCCCGGTCGACCCGCAGCGGATGTGCCGCGAGGTGCGCGACTGGCTCGACACGCTCGACGACCCGATCGTGATCGGCGACGGCGGCGACATCGTCGCGACCGCGGCGAAGATCATCCCGGTCAAGCGCGAGGGCGCGTGGATGGACCCGGGCCCGCTCGGCACGCTCGGCGTCGGCATGCCCTTCGCGCTCGCGGCGCAGGTCGCGAACCCGGACAAGCGCGTCGTGATCGTCTACGGCGACGGCAGCTTCGGGCTGAACGGCTTCGAGTACGACACCGCGGTACGCTTCGGCCTGCCGATCATCGGCGTCGTCGGCAACGACGCGGCGTGGGGCCAGATGATGCGGCCCCAGGGCGCGATCTACGGCACCTACGACAGCACGCTGCTGAACCCGACGCGCTACGACAAGGTCGTCGAGGCGCTCGGCGGCCACGGCGAGCTCGTCGAGCGGCCCGAGGACCTGCGCCCGGCGCTCGAGCGCGCCGCCGCGTCGGGCAAGCCGGCCTGCGTCAACGTGATGATCCGCCAGGACCGCGACTACAAGGGCGGGATCTACGTCTAGCTCGTTGGACTTCGCTCGCCTGCGGCTCGCTGCGCGCCGGCGAAGCGCCGGCTTGCGGGGGAGGCGATGATCGGGCCCGTGGACTGCGACGCGGTCGAACTCGGTCTCGACCTCGACGCGCTCGCCCCGTGGCTCGCCGCGGTCGGGCCGGTCGCGGTCGTCGACATCGAGACGACCGGGCTCCCGCACGAGGGCCGCGCCGAGCCGATCGCGGTTGCCGCGCTGCTGCTCGACCCGGGCCGCGCGCGCGCT
>CAZQYK010000670.1:0-6563 GCA_964597285.1 uncultured Spirochaetales bacterium | reverse complement strand
GCCGTTGTCCGGATTGGCGAAGTTCCACGCGTAGCTTCCGGCCGCGCTCATGTTGACGTCGATCGCCTGCCAGAACTCGCTCACGGCCGAGAGCGCGCCCTGCTCGAGCTGGGTCTCCCGCACCGCCTGCTGCGCGTCCTCGAGCAGCGCGCCCTGGTGCTGGATCTGCTCCTCCTGCGCGTCGACCTTCTGCTTGAGGCCCTCGACGAGCTCGCGCATCTCGGCGATCTCGTTCTCGACCTCGGGACTCGCGAACGCCGGCCCGGCAGCCATCAGGGCCACTGCCGTCAGGCCGACCAGCGTCTTTCCCACCATGGTCATCGTGTCCTCCCTTGGACCTTTTGTGAGGACCGTCACACCGACGCGTCGCACCTCACGCTTGGCGTGAAGTCGCAACCACGCGGTCCAACGGTCCGGTCTGGCGGGGGGACGGGCGGATGGTAAGCAACCCGTGTGCCGCGTGGCAACGGACGCGTCGATCCGAGATCGTGTCATTTTCGACACACTCCGGTCGCCAGTCGCCCGAGCGGGCCGGTCGACCCCAGCCGGCTGTGCGCGGCGCTGCCCGCCCACTGGGCCTCGCTGCCCGGGGTCTAGGCAGCGGCCCCGACCGCGCGCGGGCCGGGGATCGTGCCAGAAACGGCCCAGATCGGTCGCTTTCGGTCCCGATCGGCCGTTAGGCGCGCGGCCGCTCGCTGTGCACGCGTTGGCACGGACGTTGCCCTAGGCGGGCGGCACAAGCAGGGGGCCGCGCGTCTCGTCGACGTGCTGCTGAGCGCGGGGGGACACGCGCGCGGCAGCGTGCGGCCCCCCGCCCTCTCTCCCCGCATCGGGCGGATCGGTGCGGGAGACCCCAACCAGGAGGAACGGAGATGAAGCGATGGATCCCCTGGGCGCTGGCGGCCGCACTGGCCCCCTGCGCCGCACTGGCGGACGAGGTGACACCGGGTCAGTTCACCGCCAACAACGTCTGGATGATGCTGGCCGCGGGCCTGGTGTTCATCATGCACCTCGGCTTCGCGACGCTCGAGTCGGGCATGACCCGCGCGAAGAACACGACGAACATCCTGTTCAAGAACACGTTCATCGTGTCGATCGGCATCCTCACCTACGCGCTCTGCGGCTTCAACCTGATGTACCCCGGCGAGTTCGACGTCATCGGCGGCGGCATCCTCGGCTTCGCCGGCGCCGGCATCGGCACCGACGCCGCCGGGCTGACGACCGAGTACGCGAGCGGCGGCTACACCTACTGGACCGACTTCCTGTTCCAGGCGATGTTCGCCGCGACCGCGGCGACGATCGTCTCGGGCGCGGTGGCCGAGCGGATCAAGCTGCCGTCGTTCATGGTCTTCTCGACCCTGTTCGTCGCTCTCGTGTATCCGATCGCCGGCGCCTGGAAGTGGGGCGGCGGCTTCCTCGACGCCGCCGGCTTCTACGACTTCGCGGGCTCGACGCTCGTGCACTCCGTCGGCGGCTGGGGCGCGCTCGTCGGTGCGTGGATGCTCGGTCCTCGCATCGGCAAGTACGTGAACGGCCGGCTCAACCCGATTCCGGGCAGCAACATGCCGCTCGCCGCGGTCGGCGTGTTCCTGCTGTGGCTCGGCTGGTTCGGCTTCAACGGCGGCTCGGTGCTCTCGGCCGACCCCGCGGCGACCTCGTTCACGCTCGTCACGACCTGCCTCGCGGCCGCCGCCGGCGCCGTCGCGGCGATCGCGGCGTCGTGGATCGTCGCCGGCAAGCCCGACCTGTCGATGGCGCTCAACGGCGTCCTCGCGGGCCTCGTCGGCATCACCGCCGGCGCCGACACCGTGTCGGTGCTCGGCGCGGTGATCATCGGCCTGATCGCGGGCGTGCTCGTCGTCGGCTCGGTGATCTTCTTCGACAAGATCAAGATCGACGACCCGGTCGGCGCGATCTCGGTGCACCTCACCTGCGGCATCTGGGGCACGCTCGCGGTCGGGATCTTCTCGACGAACCCCGAGCACGCCTTCCTGACGCAGCTCTACGGCGTCGCGGTCTACGGCGTCGCGACGGTCGCGGCCGCCTACCTGCTCTTCGCCGGCATCAAGGCCACGATGGGCCTGCGCGTCAGCGAGGAGGAGGAGATCGAGGGCCTCGACTACGGCGAGCACGGCATGCACGCCTACGACCTCGGCATCGGCGCGTCGGCGTTCTCGTCGGCGCCGGCGCCGGCGAAGCCCAAGACCGCGATGGCCGGCCAGCTCGCGACCAGCGAGAACGGCTGAGGAGAACCCAGATGAAGAAGGTCGAAGCGATCATCAAGCCGTTCAAGCTCGACGACGTCAAGGAGGCGCTCGGCCAGGTCGGCGTGCTCGGGATGTCGGTGAGCGAGGTGAAGGGCTTCGGGCGCCAGAAGGGGCACAGCGAGCTCTACCGCGGCGCCGAGTACATCGTGGACTTCCTGCCGAAGATCAAGATCGAGGTGGTGGTCCCCGACGAGCTCGTCGAGAAGGTGGTGCTCGCGCTCAGCGACGCCGCCCGCACCGGCAAGATCGGCGACGGCAAGATCATGGTCGTGCCGGTCGAGGATGCGGTCCGCATTCGCACCGGCGAGCGCGGAGACGCTGCGCTCAGCTAGCGGCGACCGCTCGGAGACGACGGCGCCCGGATCCCCGCGCGGGGTCCGGGCGCCTTTCGTCTGGGTCGTCGCTTCCGGTCAGACGGCGGCGAGGTCGTGGCGGCTGCACCAGGCGAGCGCGCCGTCCTGGTAGATGCGCTCGACGAGCGCGTCGGCGTGGGGGCGCGGACCGAGGAAGCGCAGTCGCTGCAGCTCCGGCTCGATCGAGCAGCTGTCGACGCGCGCGTCCTCGAGCACGAGGTCGAACGCGCGCGTCAGGCCGCCGACGCCGTCGAAGTGGAGCACGTAGACCCGCATCGATCGCCTCCTCCCGCGCGAGCGAAGCAAGAGGCGGGCCAAGCGGGTGGGTATGCCGCGCTCGACCTAGTCGTGGATCTCCGGGTTCACGCGGGTCGCGAGCCGGTAGAGCGCCCAGCCGAGCCACTTGCGGGCCGGCTCGGAGCCGCCGAGCGCTGCCGCGCGGGCCGCGCTCCACTCGGAGTCGATCTGGTCGCGCCAGCCCTGCCAGAGCGCCAGGAGCTCCTCCCAGCGGGCCGGCAGGGCCGACGCGTCCGGTCTCCCGGCGTCGGCGTCGGTCCGCGGCTCGTAGCAGGTCTCCATCGGCCCCTCCCTCCGGGTCACCGGCAGCACACCGGCGGCTCTGCGCCTGCGTCTCGCGGCGCGCGCTGCGGGCGTCTGGGACGTCCCGCGCCGGCTCCGCGTTCCACGGACATCGGCCGAACGCGCGGCCGAAGTGAGTAGGCGTTCGAAATATAGCGGACCCCGCCGGCGTCGCCGGCGGGGTCCGGGCGGAGCCGGGGCTCGGAGGAGCCTAGACCTCGAAGTACAGCTCGAACTCGTGCGGGTGCGGGCGGATCCGCACCGCGTTCGCCTCGTTCTCGCGCTTGTAGTCGATCCACGTCGAGATCGCGTCCGCGGTGAACACGTCGCCCTTGAGCAGGAAGTCGTGGTCGGCGTCGAGCTCGGCGAGCGCCTCGTCGAGGCTGCCCGGCATCGTCGGGATCCCGGCCAGCTCCTCCGGCTTCAGGGCGTAGATGTTCTTGTCGAGCGGCGCGCCCGGATCGATCTTGTTCTCGATCCCGTCGATGCCGGCCATCAGCATCGCCGCGAAGGTCAGGTACGGGTTGCACGAGGGGTCCGGGTAGCGGACCTCGACGCGCTTGGCCTTCGGGCTCGCCGAGTACATCGGGATCCGGCACGCCGCCGAGCGGTTGCGCGACGACAGCGCCAGGTTCACCGGCGCCTCGTAGCCGGGCACGAGCCGCTTGTACGAGTTCGTCGTCGGGTTGCTGAAGGCCGCGATCGCGCGCGAGTGCTTCAGGACGCCGCCGATGTAGTGCAGGCCGAGCTCCGAGAGGCCCGCGTAGCCGTCGCCCGCGAAGAGCGGCTTGCCGCCCTTCCAGATCGACTGGTGGGTGTGCATGCCCGAGCCGTTGTCGGCGAAGATCGGCTTCGGCATGAAGGTCGCCGTCATGCCGTGATTGCGGGCGACGTTCTTGACGACGTACTTGTAGAGCAGCATCTGGTCGGCCATGCGCACCATCGTGTTGAAGCGCATGTCGATCTCGGCCTGCCCGGCGGTCGCCACCTCGTGGTGGTGCGCCTCGATGTGGATGCCGAGCTTCTCCATCGTCAGCACCATCTCGGTGCGGATGTTCTGGAGGCTGTCGAGCGGCGGCACCGGGAAGTAGCCCTCCTTGTGTCGCGGCTTGTAGGCCAGGTTGCGGCCCGCTTCGTCGCGGCCCGAATTCCACGCCGCCTCGGCCGAGTCGATGCTGTAGAAACCGTGGTCGGGGCCGGTGCTGAAGCGGGCGTCGTTGAAGATGAAGAACTCGGCCTCGGGCCCGAAGTACGCGGTGTCGCCGAAGCCCGTCGACTCGAGGTGCTTCTCGGCCTTGCGGGCGATCCAACGGGGATCGCGCGAGTAGGGCTCGCGGGTGATCGGGTCGACGATGTTGCAGACCAGCACCAGCGTCGGGTGATCGAAGAAGGGGTCGAGGAACGCTGTCGACGCGTCGGGCACCATCAGCATGTCGCTCTCGTTGATGGCCTGCCAGCCGCGGATCGAGGAGCCGTCGAACCCCATCCCGTCCTCGAACGTCTCTTCGCTGATCTCGCTGATCGGATACGAGCAGTGCTGCCACTGCCCCGGCCAGTCGGTGAAGCGCAGATCGACGATCGCGACGTTGTTCTTCTTGGCGTACTCGAGCACCTCTTTCGGGTTCATCCGGAATTTCCTCTGTGGTCTTCTGGGTTCGGCTCCCGGTGCGGCGGACGCCGGCCGGGACGGGTGTGAACGGATCGGTGAAAGCGGGATCGGTGAAAGCGGATGGGAAGCATTCGGCGCGCGTCACCAGCGCGTGTCGCTAGACGGCCCCCGCGCCGCGCTCGCCGGTGCGGATGCGGATCGCCTCCTCGACCGGGAGCACGAAGATCTTGCCGTCGCCGATGCGGCCGGTGTTCGCGGCCTCGGAGATCGCCTGCACCGCCTTGTCCGCGAGCTCGTCGCTGACGACCAGCTCGATCTTGATCTTCGGCAGGAAGTCGACGACGTACTCGGCGCCGCGGTAGAGCTCGGTGTGCCCCTTCTGGCGGCCGAAGCCCTTCACCTCGGTCACCGTCATGCCCTGGATGCCGATGCCCTGCAGGGCCTCCTTGACCTCGTCGAGCTTGAACGGCTTCACGATGGCTTCGATCTTCTTCATGGGGCCGGTTTCCTCCGATTCCCGCTAGGTGGGGGCGTCCGAGCGCCTCCGGTTGCATCGCAGCCGTTCTGGCTCCCCGGGGGCAGGCCGCGGCTCGGTAAGGTACCCCACCGGCCCGACGGCTTGGGAAAAATCCAGCGGTCGAGCGCGGGTGGGCGCCCAATCCAGGAAGCAAGCGGCGTGCCGCGGCGGCAGGCCCGGATGCGCCCGATCCGGCCCATCTTCCGGTCGATCTGCTCAGTTCTCGGGCAGCCCGCTGCCGACAAAGCGGGCAGTATGGACTTGTTGAAAGGTCGTGTCGCCCGGCTTGCCCGCGGCCCTCATCTCCGCTCCATCATCCCGCGTGGTACGTGTTGTTACGGCCTCGCTGGTAGCTACCACGCCCTCGGCTGCGCCTCCCCCTTCGGCGCCCCCGGATTCTGTCCGGCTGAGAGCGCTTGAACAGGAGATCTCCGAAGGCCGTGATGGCCTCGCAGATCGCTCGGACCTCATCCGGGTTGCGAGACACGCAATCTCGTGGGTTTCCGCGGTACCCGAAGGACGCCGCGAAGGTCGATTCGCTGCGCTCTAGGCGGAAGATCGCGCCCTTCCGGTCCGCAATCCTGAAGGCAGCGTCGAGCGCCTGATCTCGCGACTCGGTGGGCGTGAACTTTTCGTATCTACGCCAGTGCCAACTGTCGTCCTCGATCACCACCGCCGTGAAGCCGGTGTCCTGCGTGCCATCGAACCAGATTTGATTCTCAAGCTCCCACTCGCACAGCTCGGCGATTCGTCTGTCAGCTTCGTCCTTTCGCCGAGCGTCGTACCACCAGTCCGCCACTCTGTTTCTCCCCTTGGGAAACAACACGGGAACGTGCGGCGAAAGTAGCAGTTTTTCCTGAAATCCAGTGAGTATTTGCAACAAGTAAAAAGATATGATAGATTCGGGGCATGGCGAAGAAAGCTCCGAAGAACCCGATCCTCGCGGCCCTCCGCGAGGCCTCCCAGGACGAAGCCAAGGCGGTGGAGCTGCTGGAGCAGTACCGCTGGGGAGACGACGCCGCGTGCCCGCGTTGCGGAAGCGTGGACGTCTACCCGATGCGCGGCCGCGACGGCGAGCGCGAGAAGAACTACCGCTGGCGCTGCCGCGACTGCAAGCGCATGTACAGCGTGCGGACGGGTTTAGTGCTCGAAGAGTCGCGTCTCCCCCTCCGCGTCTGGGTCTACGCATTCTGGAAGGCCTGCGCGAGCAAGAAGGGTGTCAGCGCGCTCCAGATCAG
>CAZQYK010000669.1:0-3158 GCA_964597285.1 uncultured Spirochaetales bacterium | reverse complement strand
CGAACCTCGGCGCGCGGCTGCCCGGCGCGAGCGACGCGCCCTGCGGGATGACCGGCTCGCACATCGACACCGTGCCCGGCGCCGGGCAGCTCGACGGCGCGCTCGGCGTGATCTGCGGCCTCGAGGTGCTGCGCGTGATGGTCGAGAACGGCGTGCGGCCGCAGCGGCCGGTCGAGCTCGTGGCCTTCTCGGACGAGGAGGGGCGCTTCGGCGGCATGCTCGGCTCGCAGGCGATCTCGGGCCGGCTCACGCCCGAGGCGATCCACGCGGCGCGCGACCTCGACGGCGTGACGCTCACCGACGCGATGGCCGCGCACGGCTGGCGCGCGATGGACGCGCACGGCGCCGAGCGCGAGCCCGGCAGCATCCACGCCTTCGTCGAGCTGCACATCGAGCAGGGGCCGGTGCTCGACCGGCGCGGCTCGGTGATCGGGCTGGTCGAGGCGATCACCGGCCTGTTCCGCTGGGAGGCGAAGCTGATCGGCGAGGCGAACCACGCCGGCACGACGCCGATGGACATGCGACGCGACGCGTTCCAGGGCCTCTCCGAGCTCGCCGCGGAGATCGACCGCGTGCTCGAGGAGCACGGCACGCCGCGCAGCCGCGCGACGATCGGCCGCGTCGACCTGACGCCGGGCGCCGCGAACGTCGTGCCCGGCGAGGCGCGCTTCTCGCTCGAGGTGCGCGACACCGACGCGCAGACGCTCGCCGAGCTCTCGGACGCGTTCCGACGCGCGCTGTCGGCGATCGCGCGGCGGCGCAACCTGATGTTCGAGTACCAGCTCGTCAGCGAGATTGCGCCGGTGCGCTGCTCGAACCTGGTGATGAACGCGGTGCGCCGCGCCTGCGAGGGCCTCGGCCTCGACCCGCTGCCGATGCCGAGCGGTGCCGCGCACGACACGCAGATGATCGCCGGCATCGCTCCGGCGGGGATGATCTTCGTGCCGAGCCGGGCCGGCCGCAGCCACTCGCCGGCCGAGTGGACCTCGCCGAGCGACATCGAGGCCGGCGCGAACGTGCTGCTGCGCACCGTGCTGGAGCTCGCGTCTTGAGCGATCCCGACGAGAAGTCGAAGGCGCGCCTCGAGCACCCCGAGTTCGCGAACGTCGACCCGCTCAAGGACACGTACCGCGAGGCCTTCATCGAGGTGCCGGCGCTGCGCCGCTCGGTCGAGCGCGCGAACACGGCGCTGCTGTGCATCGACATGCAGTACCTCGACGCGGCGCCGGGCTTCGGCGTGTTCGCCGACGTCTACGCGTCCGGCGTCCCGCTCGCCGCGCAGGAGTACTACTTCGACCGGCTGTCGCGCACCGTGCTGCCGAACGTGCGCCGTCTCCAGGACGCGTTCCGCGGCGCCGGGCTCGAGGTGATCCACACGCGGATCCAGAGCCTGACCCGCGACGGCCGAGACCGGAGCCCGGGGCACAAGCGGCTGAACCTGCACGCGGCGCCCGGCTCGAAGGAGGCGCAGTTCCTCGAGGCGGTGGCGCCGCAGGGCGACGAGATCGTGATCGACAAGACGGCCTCGGGCGTCTTCAACGCGACGAACCTCTCCTACGTGCTGCGCAACCTCGGCATCACCGGGCTCTTCGTCACCGGGGTCTACAGCAACGAGTGCGTGTCGACGGCGATCCGCGACGCCTGCGACCTCGGCTTCTACGTGACGCTGGTCGCCGACGGCACCGCGACGGTGACGCCGGAGCTGCAGAACGCGACCGAGACGACGCTGCGCGACCGCTACGCGCGCGTGCTGAGCGCCGACAAGGCGATCGCCGAGGTCGAGGCTCTGCGGGCGGAGGCGACTTGAGCAAGCCGAGGGCACGCAGTGAGCCGAAGGCGAACGTAGTCGGATGAGCGAGCTGACGTCGGCGGTGCTCGCGCCCGAGGTCGGCTGGGCGATCCTCGCGGCGTTCAGCGTGCTGTGGGTGTTCCTCGGCTGGTGGCTCGGGCGCGACGCGCAGGACCTCGAGGGCTTCATGCTCGCCGGGCGCCGCGTCGGGCTCGCGCTCGGCGTCGCGACGGCGATGGCCACCTGGGTCACGAGCAACACGACGATGGCCGCGCCGCAGCTCGCGCTGCAGCTCGGCATCTGGGGGATGATCGGCTACTCGCTCGGCGCGGTGGGGCTGCTGCTCTTCGCGCCGCTCGCGAAGCGGATCCGCGCGCTGATGCCCGGCGGGTTCACGAGCGGCGACTTCGTGCGGCTGCGCTACGGCACGGCCGCGTGGCGCGTCTTCCTCGCGATCTCGCTCTTCTACGCGCTCGGCTGGCTCGTCTCGATGGGCATGGCCGGCGGCGTGCTGATCCAGGCGCTGACCGGCATCGAGTACCGGCTCGGGATGACGGTGATCGTCTCGATCTGCGTGCTCTACACGCTGCTCGGCGGCCTGCGCGCGGTGATCGGCACCGACTTCGTGCAGACGCTGATCATCGTCGTCGGCGTCGCCGCGCTCGCGTGGCTCGCGATCGACTCGGTCGGCTTCGGGCCGATGCACGAGGCGCTGCTCGCCGAGAGCCCGGAGCTGCTGAACCTGCTGATGCCGGCGGCGATCATGTTCCTCTTCAACAACCTGCTCTTCGGCGTCGGCGAGATCTTCCACTCGAACGTCTGGTGGAGCCGCGCATTCGCGTTCCGCGAGGGCGTCGGCCAGCCGGCCTATCTGCTGGCGGGCCTGCTGTGGATCCCGATCCCGATCGTCGCCGGCTTCGTCGCGCTGACCGTCCCGGCGCAGGGCCTGAACGTCCCGGCCGCCGACATGGTCGGCCCGCTCGTCGCGGCGCACCTGCTCGGCACCGGCGGCGCGGTGCTGGTGTTCGTCGTCGTGTTCGCGGCGCTCGCGTCGAGCCTCGACTCGCTGCTCGCCGCGACCTCGGATCTCGTGCTGACCGACGTCTACAAGGAGCACCTGCGCCCGAACGCGACGCCGGAGCAGCTCGCCGCGGCGGCGCGCTGGGTCGTGCTCGGCCTCGGAGCGCTGACGTGGCTCCTGTGCCTGCCGCGGCTCGCGACGCTCGCGGAGCTGCTGCACTTCACCGGCGCCTTCGTCGCGAGCACGATCTGGCCGATCGCGGCCGGTCTCTACTGGCGCAGCGCGAGCCCGGCCGGCGCGGTCGCCGGGATGGTCCTCGGCACCGCCGCGGGCCTCGTCGCGTACGCG
>CAZQYK010000668.1:0-3797 GCA_964597285.1 uncultured Spirochaetales bacterium | reverse complement strand
TCGGACGGCTCGGTGGCCTTCGTCGTGCTCGACGGCAACCGCGCCGAGCGCCGCCGGCTCGAGCTCGGCGCGTTCCGCGACGGACTCGCGGAGGTGGTGTCGGGCATCGAGGTCGGCGAGCAGGTGATCGTGCGCGGCATGTCGCGCCTGCTCGACGGCTCGCCGATCGAGCCGCGCGCGGTCGACGGCTCCGAGATCGTCCCGCCCGGTCTCGCCGGTGCGCCCGAGCCCACCGTGGCCGTGCCGTGACGCTCTCGGACCTCTCGATCCAGCGCCCCGTCCTGACGTGGATGATGACGCTCGCGCTGATCACCTTCGGCGTGCTCGGATACAACCGCCTCGGCATGGACCAGTTCCCGAGCATGGAGCTGCCGATGCTGTCGGTGATCGCCACGCTCGAGGGCGCCGACCCCGAGGGCATGGAGGAGGACGTCACCGACGTCATCGAGGAGCAGCTCGGCACGATCGCCGGCGTGCGCTCGGTCCAGTCGACGACCACCACCGCGACGGCCCAGATCGCGATCGAGTTCGAGCTCGGCACCGACCTCGACGTCGCCGCGCAGAAGGTGCGCGACAAGATCAGCTCGGTGCGGCGCGAGCTGCCGGCCGACATGGATCCGCCGACGGTCCTCGACTTCGACTTCAACGACCAGCCGATCCTGTGGATCCCGTTCCGCTCCGAGCTGCCGCAGGTCGAGGCCAGCGAGTACATCCGCCGCGAGGTGACGCCGGTCTTCGAGACGATTCCGGGCGTCGTCGGGGTCGCGACCTTCGGACGCCGCGACCGCACGATCCGGATCTGGCTGCGCGGCGACGACCTGCGCGCGCGCCAGCTCTCCGCGAACGACGTGCTCGACGCGCTGCGCCGCGAGCACGTCGACCTGCCGGCCGGCTTCGTCGAGAGCGGCGCGATGGAGTACGGCGTCCGCACCGACGCCGAGTTCCGCACGCTGGCCGAGCTCGAGCGCCTCGTGATCCGCCAGGACGGCGATCGTCCCGTCTACCTGTCCGACGTCGCGCGGGTCGAGGACGGGATGGACGACCTGCGGCAGGTGCACCGCTACAACGGCGAGCCCACGGTCGGCGTCGGCGTCCGCAAGCAGTCGGGCGGCAACGCCGTCGCGATCGTCGACGAGGTGTACCGCCGGCTCGCCGACATCAAGGCCGGGCTGCCGGACGGGCTCAGCGTCGACGAGGACGTCGCCTTCATCGACTTCAGCGCCGAGATCCGGGAGGCGGTCGAGGAGACCGAGTTCGCGCTGGTCTTCGGCGCGCTGCTGGCCGTGTTCACGGTGTTCGTGTTCCTGCGCCGCACGCGGCCGACGCTGATCGTCGCCACCGCGATCCCGATCTCGCTGATCGCGTCGTTCGGCCTGGTCTGGCTCTTCGACTACACGCTGAACACGATGACGCTGCTCGGCATGACGCTCGCGGTCGGCGTCGTGATCGACGACGCGATCGTCGTGCTCGAGAACATCGAGCGCCACCGCGAGTCCGGCGAGGACGCGATGACCGCCGCGCACCGCGGAACGCGCGAGATCGCGTTCGCGGCGACCGCGGCGACCGCCTCGGTCGCCGCCGTGTTCGTGCCGGTGGTGTTCGTCGAGGGCGTCGTCGGCAGCTTCCTCGGCTCGTTCGGCCTCACCGTCGCCGGCTCGGTGATGATCTCGCTCTTCGTCGCGCTGACGCTGACGCCGATGCTCGCGGCGCGGATGAAGCCGCCGGCTCCGCGCGCGCACGGCAGCATCTACCACCGCCTCGAGCAGGGCCTGCGCTCGCTCGAGGAGATTTACCGGCGCACGCTGTACTGGACGCTCGATCACCGCGGGCGCACGATCGCGATCGCGCTCGGCGCGTTCGTCGTCGCGGTGCTCTTCGGCCGAGACCTTCCGGGCGAGCTCTTCCCGACCGCCGACGAGGGCCTGTTCTTCGCGCAGATCGAGACGCCGGCGGGCTCGTCGCTCGACACGACCCTCGACTACCTGGCGCGCGACGAGGCCTGGTTCCTCGCCCAGCCCGAGGTCGCGGGCATGTTCTCGTCGGTCGGCGACACGGGACCCGAGGGCGTCGGGCGCCCGAACGAGGGCATGCTCTTCGGGACGCTGCGCCCGCGCGAGGAGCGCAAGCGCACGGTGCAGGAGCTGGTGCGCGACGCGCGCGACGCGCTCGGCCGCGTGCCCGGTCGCCAGATCCGCATCTTCAATCCGGCCGAGATGATGCGCGGCGGATCGCACGAGGGCGCGATGGAGGTCGAGCTGCGCGGCAACCTCCCGCTCGAGGAGCTCGCAGAATGGGCCGACGCGCTGATCGTGCGCCTCGAGGCGCACGGCGGATTCGTCGACCTCGACCGCAGCCTGAAGCTCGGCCTGCCGGAGCTGCGCGTCGTGCCCGACCGCGCGAAGGCCGCGGCGCTCGGCGTCGACGGGCGCTCGCTCGCCGAGGCGGTGCAGATCATGATCGGCGGGCTCGACGTCGGCGTGTTCAAGGACGCGGGGCGCCGTTACGACATCCGCATGCGGCTCGAAGCCGAGGACCGCGCCGATCCCGAGGCGATCCAGCGCCTCTATGTGCGCTCCCGCGACGGCGGCGTCGTCGAGCTGCGCAACCTCGTGCGCACCGAGCTCGGCGCGGCGCCGTCGGCGATCACGCGGCGCGACCGCCAGCGCAGCGTCACGGTCAGCGCGAACCTCGAAGGCATCCGCATGGAGGAGGCCGCGGGCGTCGCGCTCGCGATCGGCGAGGAGATCCTGCCGGAGAACGTCCACGTCGCGCTCGGCGGGCAGGCCGAGCAGATGATGGAGAGCTTCGAGCAGGCCGGCATCGCGATCGGCCTCGGCGTGCTCGTGATCTTCATGGTGCTCGCGGCGCAGTTCGAGAGCTGGGTGCACCCGCTGACGGTGATGCTCGCGTTGCCGCTCGCGATGACCGGGGCGCTCGGAGGGCTGTGGCTGTTCGGGCACTCGCTGAACCTGTTCAGCCTGATCGGGATCGTGCTGCTCTTCGGGCTCGTGACGAAGAACTCGATCCTGCTGGTCGACTACGCGCTGCAGCTGCGCGCGCAGGGCATGGACAAGATCGAGGCGATGCGGACCGCGGCGCCGGTGCGGATGCGGCCGGTGCTGATGACGGCACTGTCGATGATCTTCGGCGTGCTGCCGGCCGCGATCGGACTCGGGCCGGGCTCGGAGACGCGCGCGCCGATGGCGATCGCGACGGCGGCGGGCATGCTCTCGTCCGCGGTGCTGACGCTGCTCGTCGTGCCGGTCTTCTTCGTCGCCTTCGACGACGCCGCCGAGTGGATCGCCGGACGCTTCCGCCGCGGCGACCGCGAGCCGCGACCCGCCGGGCCGGAGCGGGCGGCGGACGCGCCGGCCCCGCCGCTGCGCTCGGGCACGACGCGCGCCGCGCGCGGCTGCGTGCACGCGCGCGACGCGCGCGCGCGCCCGCCAGCCGCCGAAAAGCACCCCGGGGCCTACGGTTCGGGCCCCGTCTTGCCGATGCATCTCCCGAGCCGGGGAGGGCGGCGGCATGGGTCGGAAGCGGGTGCGAGAGGCGGAGGTCCACGCGATGCGGGCGATCGAGGCCCAGCTCGCGGGCGACCTGCGCGCGGCACTGCACTGGTTCACCGAGGCCGGGCGCCGCGGGCACGCGGTGGCGCAGTGGAGCCTCGGCACGCTCTACGAGACCGGCGAGGCCGGCGAGCGCGACCTCGGGCGCGCGTTCTACTGGCTCGCGCGCGCGGCGCGCCAGGGCTGCGGGCCGGCCGAGTTCGCGCTCGGCTGGCTCTACGAGCGCGG
>CAZQYK010000667.1:0-3732 GCA_964597285.1 uncultured Spirochaetales bacterium | reverse complement strand
GGAGGCCTGCGTGTGGAGGAAGCGCACCTGGCGCCCGACGATCCGGGCCTGCGGCGCGTACGACACCCAGGCGGGCGTCGGCACGACGAGGTCGCCGTAGTAGACGATCTGCAGCAGGAACATCAGCTCCTTCGAGCCCGGCCCGATCAGCACGTCGTCGGCGGTGCAGCGCGTTCCGTGCGTGCGGCGGTGGTACTCGGCCACCGCGTCGCGCAGCGCGGGCAGGCCCCGCACCGGCAGGTAGTCCTTCTGCTCGGCGTGGTCGCGCAGCGCCTGCACGACCGACGGCGGCACCGGGAAGGGCGACTGCCCGAGCCCGAGCTTGTAGATCTGGCGCCCCTGCGCCGCGAGCCGGTTGCTGCGCTCGTTGATCGCGACCGTCGGCGAGTTCTCGAGCCCGCGCACGCGCAGGTTCAGCTGCACCCCGGGACCGCCGCGCTCCGCGTCGTCGCTCATTCCCACTCCACTCCCCCGAAGATCGCCGACGCCTCCGGCTGCGCCGGCGTCCGGCCCCACGCCGGCGCCTGCGCGTGCGCGCGGATCTCGTCGAGGTCGGGCTCGAAGAAGAAGCGCTCGGCGCCGAACGCCGGCTCGAGGTCGGAGAGCCAGGTCGCCTCGGGGTCGTAGCGCGCGAAGAAGGGTCGGCCGACCCAGTCCGGGTCGCGCCCCTGCAGGAACTCGAGCGCGAACACGCGCTCGCCGCCGACCTCGGTGACGCCGCGCACGACGACCTTGCCCGGCGTCGCGCTCATCGACGGGCCGCGCGCGGTGCGCGCGAGGCCGGAGACGCGCTTCGTCGCGTCGCGAAAGATCTCCCACGCGCGCACGAGCGGCACCTCGAAGTAGCCCTTCGGCCCGGTGTCGCGCTCGACGAACATGTAGTACGGGACGGCGCCGAGCCGCACTTGCTCGTTCCACAACGCGGCCCAGGTCGCCGCCGAGTCGTTGACGCGGCGGATCAGCGGCGCCTGCGTGCGTACGACGGCGCCGGTGTCGAGGATCCGCCGCAGTGCCTCGCGCGCGGCCGGAGTCTCGAGCTCACGCGGGTGGCTGTAGTGCGCCATCAGCGCCAGGTGGCGTCCCGAGCGGCGCACCTGCTCGAACAGACGCAGCAGGTCGTCGGCGTCGGAGTCGCCGACGAAGCGCTGCGGCCAGTACGCGGGCGCCTTCGTGCCGATGCGCAGGCTCGTCACGTGCTCGAGCTCCGGCGCGAGCAGCGGCTCGAGATAGCGGCGCAGCTTCGCGGTCTTCATGATCAGCGGGTCGCCGCCGGTGAAGAGCACGCTGCTGACCTCGTGGTGCTCGGCGAGATAGCCGCGCAGCGAGCGCGCCTCGCGATCGGCGAACTTGAGCTCGTCGAGGCCGACGAACTGCGCCCAGCGGAAGCAGTACGAGCAGTACGCATGGCAGGTCTGGCCCGCGCTCGGGAAGAAGAGCACCGTCTCGCGGTACTTGTGTTGCATTCCGGGCAGCTTGCGGCCGCGCCACGACGGGACGTTCAGCTCGACCTGGCCGGCCGGGTGCGGGTTGAGCCGCAGCTGGATCTCGCGCGCCGCCGCGTCGACGGCCGCCGGTGGCGCGCCGCCGCGCACGAGGCCGACCATCCGCTCGAGGTCCTTCGGGTCGAGCATGCCCGGCTGCGGGAAGGTGAGCTGGAAGATCGGATCCTCGGGCACGTCCTCCCAGCGGATCAGCTCGTCGACCACGTAGGGGTTGACGCGGAACGGCAGCACCGCGGCCACCGCGCTCATCGCCTCGCGCTCGCGCGGCCCGAGCCGGCGCAGCGGCGCGATGCGGTCGAGATCGGAGCGCACGAGCGCGCGGTAGCGCTGCGCGCGCGGGGCGGAATGCTTCGACGCTCTCATCACCGTCCAGGCAGCCTAGCGGAACACGGCCGCGGATCGAGTCGCTTCGCGAGGCGAAGCACTTCGTGCGACGGAGCGGCGCCGCGCGCGCGTAGAATGCGCGTGTCCACTCGGGAGGGGATCACGATGCGTGTGTCTCGCGCTCTGCTGCTGTCTCCGACGTCACTCCTGCTCGCCGCCGCTGCCGCGGCGATCCCGCTGCCGGTGCTCGACGACGTCACCGTCAACGGCGACCAGGTCGACGCGAACTACGGCTCGAACACCCATCAGGGGGGGCTCTTCGTCGGCGGCAACAACCGCTTCTACCTGAAGTTCCAGCTGCCGGCCTTCGTGCCGGGCACGGTGATCGCGTCGGCGACGCTGACGGGCACCTACCGCGACGAGCTCTTCGACGACATCGACGGCCTGTTCGGCTTCTACCGCGCGGCGAACGACGCGTGGAGCGAGGGCGCGCTCACGTGGAGCAGCCAGCCCGGCCCGGTCGGCGGCGCGATCGCGCTGTGGGACGCGGCCGGCAAGCCCTTCGGCCCGTACTCCTTCGACCTCACCGGCGTCGCGAACGCCGAGTACCAGGGCGACGGCGTGCTGAGCCTCGTGTTCAAGGAGGTCGTCGAGGACGGCGAGGTCTTCACGTGGGAGTACTGGCAGTCGAAGGAGGCGCTGTCGACCGGGGGCGAGCTGCCCTTCGTGCTCGACGTGACGATCGCGCCGGTGCCGGAGCCGGCGGGCGCGGCGCTGCTCGCGCTCGGCCTCGTGGGGCTCGCGCAGCGGGGGCGGGCGCGGCGCGGCGCCTGAGGCCGCCGCGCGCCGCCGCGGCGGACCCGCGGGGCAATCGATGCGACGATCGGCCGTGCGCGGCCACGAACCGGAGAAGGAGGTTCCCGCATGCGCATCGTCACTTCGCTCTCGCTCTCGATCGGCCTCGTCGGATCGCTCGTCGCGTCCGGCGCGCTCGCCGGCTCGGGCAGCTTCCGGGCGCACTGCCAGGGGCGCCAGGAGGTCCCCGAGGTCGAAACGCGCGGCCAGTGTCAGGCCAACTTCAAGCTGCTGCCCGACGACAGCGGGCTCCAGTACCGCCTGATCGTGGCCGGCGTCGCCGACGCGACGCAGGCCCACATCCACCTCGCGCCGGCCGGACAGAACGGCCCCGTCGTCGCGTTCCTGTTCGGCTTCGTGCCGGAGGGCCAGACGGTCGAGGGCACGCTCGCGCAGGGCGTGATCACCGACGACGACCTCGTCGGCCCGCTCGCCGGCGCGACGCTCGGAGACCTCGTCGCCGAGCTCGAGGCCGGCAACGCGTACGTCAACGTGCACACGCTCGCGAACCCGCCGGGCGAGGTCCGCGGACAGATCCGCTGAGCCCTCGCGGCGGGGTCGCGGCCGCGTGGCTCAGCCGCTGCGCGGCTGGACGAGCGGCACCACCATCGTCGCTCCGGCCGTCAGCGCGCCGAAGTCGAGGTCGGGGTTGTACTGGCGCAGCAGCCAGACCGGCACGCGGTACTTGCGCTTCGCGAGGTACCAGAGCGTCTCGCCGGGCTTCAGCACGTGGCTCTCGGTGCCGGTGACGACGAAGGCGGTGAAGAACTCGTTCTGCAGCGACTGGTGGTACTCGAGGCGGCGCTGCTCGAACTCCTGCGGCGTCACGCCCGAGAAGTCGAGCTTGAGGCTTCGGCCGATCACGACGGGCGTCTCGAAGCGCAGCCCGTTGAGCTGGCGCAGCCGGCTCGCGCGCACCTCGAGCCACTCGGCGTAGTGGCCGAGCGTCTCGGCGGCCTGCACGGTGATGCGGTTGCCGTGCACCGAGTAGTCGGACGGGTCGGGCGGCGACGTGCCGTTCGGCGCGGCCGCGGCCGGCGGCTCGGGAGCC
>CAZQYK010000666.1:0-4125 GCA_964597285.1 uncultured Spirochaetales bacterium | reverse complement strand
GAGGATCTGGTCGTAGAGCGCGATCGCCTCGAGCGGGCCGTCCGGCGCCGCGGCGCCGCCGGGCAGCGGGGCGGCGGGGCCCGGGCTCGCGCCCGCGAGCGCGGCGCCGCCGGTCGCGCGCCGCTCGAACTCCTCGAGCGACTCCGAGTGGTCGGCGATGCCGGTCGCGGCCGCGCGCGGCGAGACCGGGTCGGCGGCGCGCGCCGGGGCCGAGCGCTCGGGCGCCTCCATCTCGACGATCTCGCCGTCGCCGAGGATCCCGTACTCCTTCTCGAGCTTCAGGTCGGCGAGGCGGCGCATCGCCTCGGGCGTCAGCGCCGACTCCGGCGCCTCCTCGAGGAAGCTGCGGTAGCCGCTCATCGCCTGCTCGAGGCCGTCCTCGACCCGGACCTCGGCGAGGTCCGGCTCGACGCCGTGCAGCCGGTCCAGCGTCTGGCGGTCGGGATTCGCGCACGCGCCGAACAGGCACGCGCCGAACACGGTCGGCAGCAGCAGCGCGGGCGCCGGGCGGCGCAGCGTCCTCCGCATCGCCTACTCCGCCAGCGCCTGCGCCTTCGCGGCGCGGTCGTAGCTGTCGGCGAACGCGAAGCGCGCCTGGTTCTGATAGGCCTCGAGGCGCTCGCGACGCCGCGCGAGCTCGCGCTTCGCGACGCGCTCGAGCAGGTGCCCCTGCCGGGTCATCAGCGCGCCGACGCGCTCGAGCGCCGCGTCGATGCGCGCGCGCAGGTTCTCGATCGGGCCGTCGTAGCCGACGTAGCCGTGCGTCGCGGCCTGGCGCGCGCGCACGAAGGCCTCGTAGCGCTCCTCGAGCGCCGCGACGTCGGCGTCGAGCGCGCGCATCCGGTGGTGCGCGTCGGTGAGCCGCTCGTGGTAGTGGGTGTGCAGCGTCCAGGTGAGCGCGCCGCGCAGCCGCGCCGCGCGCTCGCGCAGCGGCGCGGACTCGGCGTCCGGCAGCCCGGCGAGCGCCGCCTCGACCGCCTCGAGCCGCAGCGCCGCGCGCTGCTCGTCGGCCGTGGCCAGGTGCTCCGGGCGCGGCGCGACGAGCAGCTGCTGGAGGCGGCGGTCGAGGCGCTCGCGCTGCTCGAGGCGCAGCCGCATCTGGGCGTCGAGGCGCCGGAACGCCGCGTCGACGTCGGGAAGCCGCGGCTCGTAGTAGGAGCGCCGCCGCGCGGTCAGGTCGATCCACGCGTCGAGCCCGCCGCGCCACCCGGCGAGCCGCCGGCGCAGGTCCTCGAGGTCGAGGTAGTTCTGGAGCGCGGTCTGGAAGTCGTGCGACGCCATCAGCACCGCCAGGTAGAAGGTCTCTGGCGCGTCGGGCAGGCTGCGCAGCCGGATCACCCAGTCCTTGTCCTGGCGGATCTCCTCGCGGACGAGCGCCTCGAGGAACGCGCCGTCGTCGATGCTGCGGATCGACGCGCTGACCTTCGCGAGCTCGGCGCCGAAGGTGTCGACGGCGCGGCCGTAGAGCACCGCGGCGCGGCCGTGCACGTCGAGCTTGCTGTACGCGTAGGGCAGCGCGAGCAGGGCCTCCTGCACCGCGGCGTCGGTCGGCTCGCGCTCGGCGAGCAGGCTCCACGGCACGAGGGCGCGCTCGTAGCGCCCGGCCGACGCGCCGGCCCAGCCGGCGTGCAGCAGCGCCTGGTTCGAGAACGGCCCCTCGAGGCGCACGCGGTCGAGCGAGTCCTGCGCCGGCTCGAACTGGCTCGCCTCGAAGAGCAGCGTGCCGAGCACGAGATTCGACTTGTCGCGGATCGCGAGCGCGTCGCGTCCGCTCGCGCGCAGACGCCCGGCGCGCTCGAGCTGGCGCAGCGCGTCCTCGGGCCGGCCGTCCCGGAGCAGCGCGATGCCGAGGTTGTACGCGGCGAAGCCCTCGAGCGTGTCCGAGCCCTGGAGGCCGCGAAGCGTCGCGACCGCGTCGTCCGGGCGGCCGAGCGCGAGCTGGACGTTCGCGCGCAGGTACTCGACGTCGTCGCGGATCGCGTCGGGCACGCGGCCGCGGATGCCGTCGAGCGCGCGCAGCGCGGCCTCGGGCTGGTCCTTCTGGAAGTGGATCCGCGCGAGCCGGTAGGCGGCCTCGTTGCGCACCGGCTCTTCGACGTCGGCCTCGAGCACGGCGCGGATCGCCCGCCCGGCGCGGTGGTGCATCCGATACGAGAGCTCGAAGTCGCCGACCGAGAACTCGGCGCGATCGATGTGGGCCCACAGCGCGTCGAGCTCGGGCTCGTCGACGCGGCGGTGCTGCGCGATCTCGGTGTCGAGGCGCTCGAGGGCCTCGAACCAGTGCTCCTGGTGCGCGTGGAAGAGCGCCTCCCCGAACCAGGGGTCGCGCAGCTCGCCGCCCGCGGCGGCGCTCGTCGCGGCGACGAGCGCGGCCAGCGTCCGCGGCAGCAGGCGGCTCGGGGGGAGGCGCATCGGCGGGGCCCTACCAGCTCCCGAGCCGGATCGCTTCGTCGCCGGCGCCCTGCGCGAGCGTGAGGCCGACGAGCTTCGGCTCGACCTCCTTGCGGAACGAGAAGCGCCCGCTCTCGCGGACCTCGCCGCCGCCCGGGAGCTTCCCGATCAGCGCGACCTCGATCTGGTGCTCGCCGGTCGCGACGTTGCCGGTGTAGAGGCGCTGCACGCCGCCCTTCCGCAGCGCCTCGAGCTCCTTGAAGCTGTAGATGTGGCGCGCGGCCGGCTCGCCGTCGATGTGGATCTGCACCGAGTCGAGCTCGAAGGCCGGCGTCTCGGGGAGCGCCACGAAGACCGCGACCTGGGTGTTCGACGGGAAGAGCAGCCGCTCCTCGAGCTGCGCGAGCTCGGCGGAGATCGCGAGCACGTCGGACTTGATCTCCTGCACCTGCTCGTCGAGGCCCTGGAGCTGCTGCTTCGAGCGCTCCTCGGCCGCGGCCGGGGGCGCGCCCGCGAGCAGCGCGGCCAGGACCGCGGCGAGCCGCGCGCCGGAGCGCCACGGCGACCCGCGCCGATTGCCTGCGTCGTGCACTTGTCTCACCGTGCGCTTCCCCCCGGACGTGGGCCTCGCGGCCTGGAACCACGTTCGGCCCCTGCGGCCGCAGCGCATGTGACCCCGGACACCGGACGGCGGCCGGTGCGCGTTAGGTACACACGATCCGGTTGGTGGCCCGCGCCGTTGCACACCGACGATCCGGCGACCCGTGCGCACCTGCCGCTTCGTTGCGTAGTGCAACGGGCGGGCAGAGCAGGCGCGCCGCCGGCGCAGCTCGCGGCTCCCTACCTCTTGGGGGGCTCTGGCCCGGCCGCGACGCGGCGCAGCGTCAACAGCAGCCGTCGCCGCCCGGGCGCTCGTCGAGCGCGTCGTGCCAGTGCTCGTGTCCGACGAACGCGCGCTCGCGAGCGGCGCGCGCGAGCGCCGCCGCGACGTCGAGGACGCGCGGGCCGTCGCGGCGCACGACGAGCGTCGCGCGCTGGCCCGGCGCGAGCGTGCGCTCGCGGTCGCCGTCGAACGCGAGCACGCCCGGGCCGCGCAGCTCCACCGCCTCGCCGAGCGCGAGGCGCCGCGCGTCGCGGACGCGCACCGCGCGGAAGAGGCCCGGCGCGACCGGGGCGAGCAGACCCGTGCCGGGCTCGCCCGGCGCGGCGCAGCGCAGCGCGACGCCGAAGTCGTCGGCCGCCGAGCACGGCTCGAGCAGGCCGCCGATCGACGACACGCCGACCGCCGTCGGCTCGGCGCGCGCGAGCACGAGCGCGCGCAGCTTGTGCGGCTCGAAGGGCATGAAGTTGCCGACCGCGTCGTCCACGAGCAGCGCGGCGTCGACGAGCGCGAGGTCGGGCGCCTCGCCGTCGATCTCCACGCGCACGACCTTCGCCGGCGACGCGACCTCGGCGAGCGGCAGTCTCCCCGATGCGACCAGGCCGGCCGCGAGGCCGGCGGCGGTGGCCTCGACGTGCAGCGGGAAGACGTTGTTCGTGCCGGTCGAGAGCGGCACGAGCGGCGCGTCGGGCCAGGCCTGGGCGACCGCGCGCTGCGTGCCGTCGCCGCCGAGCGCGACGAGCGCGCCGCAGCCGGCCTCGCGCATCCGCTCGGCCGCGCGTCGCGTGTCGGCCGCGCGCAGTGTGGCGCCGACGTCGAGCACCTCGATCTCGGCGTCGAGCGCGAGGTTCTCG
>CAZQYK010000665.1:0-11505 GCA_964597285.1 uncultured Spirochaetales bacterium | reverse complement strand
CGCGCGCGCCGCGCGCGCCAGGCCGCGCCCGACCGCGCGGCGCACCGACGCGGCGTCGAGCGCGCCCGCCTCGGTCTCGGGCAGCAGCGCGCCGACCGTCAGCGCCTCGGGGCGCCACCACGCGCGCGCCGCGCGGCGCAGGTCCTCGGGCTGCGCGCGCTCGACCGCGTCGAGGTAGCGGCGCTCGGCCTCGAGCCCGCCGCCGGTCACGTAGAAGCTGCCGAGCTTCGCGGCCATGCCGGCGACGCTCTCGCGCTCGAAGTGCTCGGCGGCGAGGAAGTTCGCGCGCGCTCGCTCGAGCTCCTCGTCGCTGACCGGCTCCGCGCGCAGCCGCTCGACCTCGACGAGCGTCGCCTCGACCGCCTCGAGCGCGCGCTCGGAGTCGGTCTCGAGATCGATCGCGGTCGCACCGGGGTCGAGCGGCGTGTAGCACCAGGCGTCGATCCGCTCGACCAGGCCCGCGCGCTCCTTCACCGCGCGCACCAGCCGGCTGCTCTCGCAGTTGCCGAGCAGGTAGGTCGCGAGGTCGAGGTGCGGCGCGTCGGCGTGCGACAGCGCGACGCCGGGGTAGCAGAGCTGGAGCGAGGTGCGCTCGAAGGGCCGCGCGAGCAGCGTCGAGCGCAGCCGGCGCTGCGGCGGCTCGGCCGGTCGCCGCTGTCGCGCGCCGCTCGGCTCGCGGCCGGCGAACGCGCGGCCCACGCTCTCGAGCACGGCGCCGCGCTCGAGCTGGCCGACCGCGACGACGACGAGATTGTCCGGCGCGTACCAGCGCTCGTAGAACGCGCGCAGCCGCGCGCGGTCGAGCGACGCGACGCTCTCGTGCGAGCCGAGGATCGGGTGCCGGTAGGGGTGCTCGCGGAACGCGGCCTCGAACACCGCGTTGCCGAGCACGCTGCCCGGCGAGTCGTCGCTGCGGCGGATCTCCTCGAGCACGACCTCGATCTCCCGGTCGATCTCGGCGGGGTCGAAGACCGAGTTCAGCACCGCGTCCGAGAGCACGTCGATGCCGGTCCCGAGCGCGTCGGCCGGCAGCGTCGCGTGGTAGACGGTGACGTCGTACGAGGTGTAGGCGTTGATGCGCCCGCCGGCGCCCTCGACCTCGCCGGCGACCTCGCCGAGCCCGCGGCGCTCGGTGCCCTTGAAGAGCATGTGCTCGTGGAAGTGCGCGAGCCCGCGCTCGTCGTCGCGCTCGTCGGCCGAGCCGGCGCGCGCCCAGATCTGGAACTCGGCGACCGGCGCCGTGTCGATCTCGCGGATCAGGACCGTGAGCCCGTTCGGCAGCAGCTCGCAGTGGACCGGGGGCTGGCTCACTCCGGCGCAGGGTACCGATTGCCATCGCGGCGCGCTCCGCCCACCCTCCGAGCGATGCACGACGTCGGCGTCTACGTGCACGTGCCCTTCTGCGAGCGCATCTGTCCGTACTGCGACTTCGCGGTGGTCGCGGCGCGGCGTCTCGGCGCCGACGCCGAGGAGGCCTACGTCGCCGCGCTCGAGCGGGAGCTCGAGGCGCGCCGCGCCGACTTCTCCGGGCGCTCGCTCGCGACGCTCTACTTCGGCGGCGGCACGCCGTCGCTGCTGCGGCCCGAGAGCATCACCCGGCTCGTCGAGGCGGTGCGCCGCACGTTCCCGGGCGAGCCGCGGGAGACGACGCTCGAGGTGAATCCCAGCACGCTCGAGTGCGGGCGCCTGCCCGGCTTCCGGCGCGCCGGGGTCGACCGCGTCTCGCTCGGCGTGCAGTCCTTCGACGACACGACGCTGCGACGGCTCGGCCGCGCGCACCGGGCCGCGACCGCGCGGCGCGCCCTCGCGGCCTGCCGCGACGCCGGCTTCCCGCGCCTCTCGCTCGACCTGATCGCCGCGGCACCCGGCCAGACGTCGGACGCGCTCGCGCGCGACCTCGCCGCCGCGCTCGACGCAGCGCCCGACCACCTCTCGGTCTACGAGCTGACGCTCGAGCCCGGAACGCCGTTCGCGCGCGCGGCCGAGCGGGGCCGGCTCGCGCTGCCGGGCGAGGCGTGCGCGGCGCGGATGCTCGAGGCGGTCGAGGCGACGCTCGTCGGCGCCGGCTACCGCCGCTACGAGATCTCGAGCTACGCGCGTCCCGGCGCCGAGGCCGTGCACAACCGCCGCTACTGGGCGCGCCGGCCGGTGCTCGGGCTCGGGATGGGCGCGGTGTCGAGCGACCCGCCGGGTCCGAGACACCCGCACGGCGCGCGGCGCGAGAACCCGCGCGCGCTCGACGCGTACCTCGCGGGCGCCGGGCGCGACGGCGCCGCCCGGATCGAGGTGCTCGCGCCCGAGACGGCGCGCGGCGAGGCCGCGTTCCTCGCGCTGCGCACCGCCGACGGGCTCGACGCCGCCGGGTTCGCCGCCGAGTTCGGCGCGCCGCCGCGACGCTTCTTCGCCGCGGCGATCGACGCCCTGTGCGCCGACGGCCTGCTCGACGAGGGCGCCGACGGCCGTCTGCGTCTCACACCCCGCGGGCGGATGCTGTCGGACAGCGTGTTCGTGCACTTCGTGTAGGAGCGTGACCGTGGATTCGGCGACGAGACCGGGGCGCCGCGGCAGCGGAGTCCACTGTCCGACTCCGCTCGGCTACGCCTCGCCCACTGCGATGCCCTTCGGGCATCCGTGGTCTCGGCGGAACGGCTCTGCGAGCCGCATCCGCCGAGCTACCGCGCGCGGCTCCGCCGCGCTCGACCTAGTCGAGCGTTCGTGTCGCTTGGGGTAACTTCGGCCCCGTGCCGAGCTCCGGAGCGGTCAGCGGATCGCGCGGACCCAGCGACCGGTCGGACGCGCGACCGGAGCGGGAGGGCGAGGTCCGACTCAGCGAGCGCCAGCAGGAGGTGCTCCGGGCCGCCGTGCGCGCGTACGTCGGCGAGGCCGCCCCGATCGCGTCGCGGCACATCACCCACCTGCTCCCCCGAGCGCTCTCGTCGGCGTCGATCCGCGCGACGCTCGGCGAGCTCGACCGGCTCGGCCTCGTCTCGCAGCCCCACCCGTCGGCCGGCCGCGTGCCGACCGAGGAGGGTCTGCGGGTCTTCATCGACAGCCTGCTCGAGCGCCGCGACGTCGCCGAGTGGGACCGCCGCGCGATCGAGTTCGAGGTGGACACCGCCGAGACCGACGGTCTCGCGTCGGTCGCGGCGGCGCTGCTGACCGAGCACACGCGGCTGCTCGGCTTCGCGGTCGCGCCGCGCCTCGAGCGGGTGCCGCTCCAGCACGTGAGCCTCGTGCGCCTCGCGAGCGGCCGCGTGCTCGCGGTGCTCGTCGCCCGAACCGGCGCCGCGTACCGCCGTGTGATCGACGCGACACGAGACCTCGACCAGCGCGCGCTCGACCGCGCCGCCTCGCTGCTGAACGAGCGCATCGTCGGCCGCACGCTCGCCGAGACGCGCGACGCGCTGCGCTGCGAGGCCGCCGCGCTGCGCTGCGAGGTCGACCACCCGCTGCGCTGCGCGCTCGAGCTCGGGGCCCGCGCGGTCGCCGAGCAGGCCGAGGAGCTCGACATCGTCGTCGCGACGCGGCTCGCGCTGCTCGACCAGCCGGAGTTCCGCGACCCGCGCCGGATCCGCGACGTGCTGGAAACACTGGAGACGAAGGAGCGTCTGGCCGAGATCCTCGAGGAAGTGCTGGAGCAGGAGGGCGTGCGCGTGACGCTCGGCGGCGAGGTGGGCGACCCGGGCCTCTCCCAGTGCGCCCTCGTGGCCACGCGCTACGGCGACGCCGAGGCGCCCCTCGGCGCGGTCGGCGTGATCGGGCCCAGCCGGATGGACTACTCCCGCGTGATTCCGCTCGTGGCCTACTGCTCGCGGGTGATGACGGAAAAGCTTCTGGCGTGAGTGGCAAGGCCGACAGCAAGGGCAGGGCGGCCGGGTCCGGCGACGAGGAGTCCGGCGGCTCGATCGCGATGGACGCCGAGCTCGAGGCGGCGCTGCGCGAGGCCGTCGCGGCCGTCGCGGACCCCGACGACGGGTCGGAGCCGGAGGGCCGCGCGGCGCCGGTCGACGCGCCCGAGGACGGCCTGCTGCCGCACGAGCCCTTCGACGAGGGCGAGGCCGAGGCGCTGGTGTTCCGGCTGCGCGAGCAGGTCGCCGAGACGAACGAGCGCCTGCTGCGCCTCCAGGCCGACTTCGACAACTTCCGCAAGCGCGCGCTCAAGGAGCGCCAGGAGGCCGTCCACTACGGTCACCAGAATCTCTTCAAGGACCTGCTCTCGGTGGTCGATAACCTCGACCGGGCCATCGGTCATGCGAGAGACAGCGGGGGCGGGGACTTAGAGAGCTTTCTGCAGGGCGTCGAGCTGGTGCGGCGGGAGCTGATGACCGTGTTCGAGAAGCACCACGTCACCGAGATCGACGCGCTCGGGAAGCCCTTCGATCCGGCCCTGCACGAGGCGATGGCCCAGGTGGAGAGCGGCGAGGCGCCGCCCAACACCATCGTCGAAGTCTTGGAGAAGGGATTCCAGCTGCGCGATCGCCTGGTGCGGCCGTCCCGCGTCATCGTGACGAAGGCGGCCGCCCGGAGCGAAGGCGGGGGGAGCGAGTCCGCCGGCTGATGCCCGCATCCGTGGGCCGGACCGGCGGCGCCACGGCACGACCGAATGGGCAAGGTCATCGGCATCGACCTCGGGACGACGAACTCCTGCGTCGCGCTGTACGACAACGGCGAGCCGCAGATCATCGCGAACGCCGAGGGGTCGCGGACGACGCCGTCGATGGTCGCGTTCTCGAACTCCGGCGAGAAGCTGGTCGGCCAGATCGCGAAGCGCCAGGCCGTCACGAACCCGCAGAGCACGATCTACGCGATCAAGCGGATGATCGGCCGCAAGCGCGACAGCGAAGAGGTGCACCGCTTCGCCGAGATCGCGCCCTTCGAGATCGGCGCGGCCGAGAACGGCGACGTGCGCGTGAAGATCGCGGGGCGTGCGTACTCGCCGCAGGAGATCTCGGCGATGGTGCTCGCGAAGATGCGCGAGACGGCGTCGGACTTCCTCGGCGCCGCGGTCACCGAGGCGGTGATCACCGTGCCGGCCTACTTCGACGACTCGCAGCGCCAGGCGACGCAGGACGCGGGAAAGATCGCCGGGCTCAAGGTGCTGCGGATCCTCAACGAGCCCACCGCCGCGGCGCTGGCCTTCGGACTCGACAAGAAGAAGAGCGGCGTCGTGGCGGTCTTCGACCTCGGCGGCGGCACCTTCGACATCTCGATCCTCGAGATCTCCGACAGCGTGTTCGAGGTGCGCAGCACCAACGGCGACACCTATCTCGGCGGCGAGGACTGGGACCTGCGTCTCGTCGACTACATGATCTCGCGCTTCAAGGAGGAGAGCGGCGTCGACCTGAAGCAGGACACGATGGCGCTGCAGCGCATCAAGGAGGCCGCCGAGCGCGCGAAGCACGAGCTCTCCTCGTGCGAGGAGACCGACGTCAGCCTGCCCTTCATCGCCGCCGACGACTCGGGCCCGAAGCACCTGGCGATGAGCCTCACGCGCGCCGAGCTCGAGGAGCTGACCGCCGACCTGATCGAGCGCCTCGCCGAGCCCTGCCTGACCGCGCTCGACGACGCCGGCCTGCGCGCCTCCGACGTGCAAGACATCGTGCTCGTCGGCGGCATGACGCGGATGCCGGCGATCCAGCGCAAGGTCGAGGAGATCTTCGGCAAGGCGCCGCACCGGGGCGTGAACCCCGACGAGGTCGTCGCGGCCGGCGCGGCGATCCAGGCCGGCGTGCTGTCGGGCGAGGTCGAGAACGTGCTGCTGCTCGACGTGACGCCGCTGTCACTCGGCGTCGAGACGCAGGGCGGCGTCGCGACGGCGATCATCCCGCGCAACACGACCGTGCCGACCTCGATGAGCCAGGTGTTCTCGACGACCGAGGACAACCAGACCGTCGTGCGCATCCACGTGGTGCAGGGCGAGCGCGAGATGGCGTCCGACAACAAGACGCTCGGCCGCTTCGAGCTCGTCGGCCTGCCGCCGGCGCCGCGCGGGGTTCCGCAGATCGAGGTGACCTTCGACATCGACGCCGACGGCGTCGTCAAGGTGTCGGCGAAGGATCTCGGCACCGGGCGTTCGCAGGCGATCCAGGTCACCGCGTCGAGCGGCCTCTCGCCGGAGGAGGTCGAGCGGCTGGTCGGCGAGGCCGAGTCGAACGCCGAGGACGACCGCAAGCGCCGCGAGTGGATCGAGCTGCGCAACCAGACCGATGGGCTGATCTACTCGACCGAGCGCACGCTCGAGGAGTTCGCGGAGAACATCGCCGAAGAGGAGCGCCAAGACCTGCTCGACGCGATCGGGGCCGCGCGCGAGGCCTGCGACGGAGACGACACCGGCGCGCTGCGGGTCGCGATGAACGAGCTCTCGACGCGCACCTACGAGATGACCGAGCACCTCTACGCCAGCCTCGGCGGCGGCGGCGAGGAGCCGGCCGGGTAGGGCGGCGCGCCGCCGGGCTCTTGTTGACGAAGCCGGGATCGGGTCTAGGTTCCCCGCTCATGCCCGTCGTCCCGGCGGGGAACGGACTCGTCGTTGGCGAAGCGTGACTACTACGAGATCCTCGGCGTTCCGCGCGACGCCGACATGGAGACGTTGAAGAAGGCCTACCGCGCCGTCGCGATGCGCGACCACCCGGATCGCAACCCCGACGACCCGGGAGCGGAGGACCGCTTCAAGGAGGCGACCGAGGCGTACGCGGTGCTGTCGGATCCCGACAAGCGCCGCGCCTACGACCGCTTCGGACACGCCGGCGTCGGGGCCGGCATGCCCGGCGGCGGCTTCCAGGACTTCGGCGACCTCGGCAGCTTCACCGACCTCTTCGACGACCTGTTCGGCGACCTCTTCGGCGCGCGCCGGGGCCCCGGGCGGCGCCGCTCGCGCGGCCAGCGCGGCGCCGACCTCCGCTACAACCTCGAGATCGATCTCGCCGACGTGCTGACCGGCCTCGAGCCGCAGATCAAGATCCCGAAGATGCGCGCGTGCGAGACCTGCCGCGGCTCCGGCGCGCGGCCGGGCACGTCGCCCGAGGTCTGCGGGCGCTGTCGCGGCACCGGTCAGGTGGTGCTGCAGCAGGGATTCTTCCGCGTCAGCCGACCCTGCGACGCCTGCGCCGGAACCGGCGAGATCGTCCGTGAGCGCTGCGACGACTGCCGCGGCCTGGGCCGCCTCGAGGGGCAGCAGACGATCAACGTGGGCATTCCGCCCGGCGTCGACGAGGGCACGCGGCTGCGCCTGGCCGGCGAGGGCGAGGCGGGCATCGCCGGCGGGCCGAACGGCGACCTCTACGTCGTGATCTCGGTGCGGCCGCACGAGCTCTTCGAGCGCGACGGACCCGACCTGCATTGCAACGTGCCGATCACGATGGTGCAGGCGGCGCTCGGCGCCGAGATCGAGGTGCCGACGCTCGAGGGCAAGGTCCGGATCAAGGTTCCGGAGGCGACGCAGTCGGGCAAGGTGATGCGGCTGCGCGGCAAGGGGCTGCCGACGCTGCGCTCGGCCGCTCGCGGCGACCAGCTGATCCACGTCTTCGTCGAGACCCCGTCGCACCTGACCCGCTCGCAGCGCGAGCTGCTCGAGCGCTTCGCCGCCGAGTCCGACGTCAAGGTGTCGCCGGCCGCCAAGGGATTCCTCGACAAGCTGCGCGAGCTCTTCGGTTGAGCGCGACCGTCGCGCAGCGCGCGAACGGGCCGGCGGCCGCGCGCCGGCGGCGCCCGCTCGGCATCGCGCTCGCGCTGCTGCTGCTCGCCGGCTGCGCGAGCTGGTTCGAGCGGCCGGCGACGCGCGAGGAGCAGCTCGCGTACCAGCGCGCCGAGCGCGCGCGCGCCGACGACCCCGAAGCGGCGCGCGTGGCCTTCGAGGACTTCCTCGCGCGCTTCCCCGACGGCCCGCTCTCCGACGACGCGGCGCTCGCGCTCGCGGAGATCGCGCAGCGCGCCGGCGACCTCGACGAGGCGCAGCGGCGCTACCGCGAGGTCGCGCTCGCCGGCGGCGACGCGGGCGACCGCGCGCGCGTGCAGCTCGCGACGCTCGCGCTCGAGCGCGGCGACGACGCACAGGCGCGCGCCTGGCTCGGCCGCGTGCGGCTCTCGCGCCTCGACGAGGCCGAGCAGCGCAACGCGTACCGCGCGCTCGCGCAGTCGGCCGAACGGCCGAGCGAGCGGCTGCGCTGGCTCGCGCAGCTGCGCGAGCGCACCGGGGAGCCGGCACGGCTCGCCGACGTCGACGCGCAGATCGACGCGCTGCTCGCGGAGATGCCGGAGTCCGAGCTGCGCGCCGCGGCGCGGGGCGCCGGCGACCGGCCGCCCGGCGCGCGCATCCACCTCGCGATCGCCGAGCGCGCGCTCGCCGCCGGCGATCTCGAGCGCGCGCAGGAGGCGCTCGAGGAGGCCAAACGCCGGCCGCTCGACCCGCGCTACGCGCCGCGGATGGCCGACGCGATGGCGCGCCTCGGCGCGCGCACCGCCGGTGCGAGCCAGATCTCCGACCTGCCGACCTTCGAGCAGGCGCAGCGCGTGGCGCCGCCCGACCTGAGCCGCGCGCGCGGCGCGATCGGCGTCGTGCTGCCGCTGAGCGGGCCGTACGCGCGCTTCGGCGAGGCCGCGCTGCACGGCGTGCTGCTCGCGGCCGGAATCTTCCCCGACGACGGGCTCGGCCCCGAGATGCGCGTCGTCGTGCGCGACTCGGCCGGAGATCCCGAGCGGGCCGCGGCCGCGGTGCGCGAGCTCGCCGACGACCCCGACGTCGTCGCGATCGTCGGGCCGCTCGTCTCGAAGGCCTGCGACGCCGCCGCGGCCGAGGCCGAGTCGCGCGGTGTCCCGCTGCTGGCGTTGACCGCGCGCGAGGAGATCGTCCACGGGCGGCGCTGGATCTTCCGCACGCGCACCCGTCCGGTCGAGGAGGCGCAGCTCGTCGCCGACCGCGCGATCGCGCTCGGCGCGCAGCGCTTCGGCATCCTGTATCGCGACGACCCCTACGGCCGCGGCCTGCGCGCGCTCTTCTGGGACGCCGTCGAGTCGCGCGGCGGCCGCGTCGTGGCCGTCTCGTCCTACGACCCCGATGCCACCGACTTCGCCGAGCCGATCCGGCGGCTCGTCGGCTACACGCTGCTCGACCCCGAGGAGAAGCGCGCGATCGCCGCTCGCAACGGCATGCTGGAACGCGCGCGCCGGCTGCCGCCCTCCCAGGCGCGCGCGCTGCGCGAGCGCGCGCGCTCGCTGACGACCGACGACGACCGGCCGATCCCGCCGATCGTCGACTTCGACGCGCTCTTCATCCCCGAATCGCACGACAAGGTGGTGCTGATCGCGCCGGCGCTCGCGTTCCACGAGGTGAACGGCGCGCGCCTGCTCGGCACGGTCGGCTGGTACGACCCCAGCCTCGTGCGCCTCGCCGGCGAGCACGTCGAGGGCGCGCTCTTCGCGTCGGACTTCTTCCCGGAGAGCCCGGTGCCGTACGTCGGCGCGTTCCGCGAGCGCTTCGAGGGCCGCTTCGGGTCGGCGCCGGACGCGTTCGCGGCGCAGGCCTACGACGCTGCCAGCCTGGTGCTGCTGCAGCTCGCGCGCGGCCGCGACGAGCGCGACGAGGTGCGCGACGGCGTGCTGCGCGTCGAGTCGTACCCGGGCGTCGCCGGCGTCGTGACGATGAGCGCCGACGGCAACGCGAACCGCCGCCCCTACCTGCTGCGCGTCGAGGACGGGCAGATCGTGCAGGTGGTGGACTAGATCGCTCCGCCCGGCGGCCCGGCGGCCCGGGAGATCCTCCCTCAAGTCGCCGTTTCGCGGCGTCGAAACGCCGGACATGGACGACCTGCCGAGCTTCGCGATCCCGGAGGAGCTGCCGGTCCTGCCGCTCCGCGACATGGTCGTCTTCCCGTACATGGTGCTGCCGCTCTTCGTCGCGCGCGAGCGCTCGATCGCGGCGGTCGAGGACGCGCTGGCCGGCGACCGGCTGCTGCTGCTCGCGGCGCAGCGCGACGGCGAGATCGAGGAGCCGAGCCCCGACGACCTCTACCGCGTCGGCACCGTCGTCACGGTGCTGCGCGTGCTCCGGATGGCGGACGGCCGGGTCAAGGTGCTCGTGCAGGGCCTCGTGCGGGCGCGCATCGAGTCCTTCGTCGAGCAGGCGTCGGCGACCTGGGCGCGCGTCTCGCGCGCCGCCGAGGAAGGCGCCGCCGAGTGGTGCGTCGAGGCGGAGGCGCTGGCGCGTGCGGTGCGCGCGCGCGTCGAGGAGCTGCTGCCGCTGAAGAACCTGCCGCCCGAGGTGCTGTCGGTGACCGCGAACGTCGACGAGCCGGGCCAGCTCGCCGACCTCGTGGCCTCGAACCTGAAGCTGCGCGTCGCCGAGGCCCAGGAGGTGCTCGAGATCCGCGACCCGATCCAGCGGCTGCGCAAGGTCGACGCGCTGCTGCGGCGCGAGCTCGACGTCACGACGGTGCAGGCCGAGATCCAGTCGCAGGCCCACGACGAGATGACGCGCAGCCAGCGCGAGCACTTCCTGCGCGAGCAGCTGCGCGCGATCCAGGCCGAGCTCGGCGAGACCGACGGCCGCGTCGAGGAGGCCGACGAGTACCGCGCGAAGATCGACGAGGCGGGGCTGCCCGACGACGCGATGACCGAGGCGAGCCGCCAGCTGCGGCGCCTCGAGCGGATGCACCCCGACGGCCCCGAGGCCCACGTCGTGCGCACCTACCTCGACTGGATGGTCGAGCTGCCGTGGTCGAACGGCTCCGAAGACCGGCTCGAGCTCGACGCG
Organism: uncultured Spirochaetales bacterium; assembly: GCA_964597285.1. GTDB lineage: Bacteria > Myxococcota_A > UBA9160 > UBA9160 > SMWR01 > JAHEJV01. The sequence goes on along the minus strand of CAZQYK010000665.1, from coordinate 758 downwards.
GCGAAGGAGATCCTCGACGAGGACCACGCGCATCTGTCCGACATCAAGGACCGCATCCTCGAGTACCTCGGCGTGCGCAAGCTGCGCGGCGACTCGCGCGGGCCGATCCTGTGCTTCGTCGGCCCGCCGGGCGTCGGCAAGACCTCGCTCGGGCGCTCGATCGCGCGCGCGATGGGGCGCGAGTTCGTGCGCATCTCGCTCGGCGGCGTGCGCGACGAGGCCGAGATTCGCGGTCACCGCCGGACCTACGTCGGCTCGCTGCCCGGTCGCATCATCCAGGGCATCAAGAAGGCCGGCACCAACAACCCGGTGTTCGTGCTCGACGAGATCGACAAGCTCGGCCACGACTTCCGCGGCGATCCCGCTTCGGCCCTGCTCGAGGTGCTCGACCCCGAGCAGAACAACACGTTCAGCGATCACTACCTGGAGGTCACCTTCGATCTCTCCAAGGTGATGTTCATCGCGACGGCCAACCAGCTCGACCCCATCCCGTGGGCGTTGCGGGACCGGCTCGAGATCATCGAGCTGCCCGGCTACACCCGGCAGGAGAAGCAGCAGATCGCGCGCAGCTTCCTGGTGCCAAAGCAGCTCGACGAGCACGGCCTGGGCAACAACCAGTGCGAGATCACCGACAACGCGGTGTTCGAGGTCATCGACGCGTACACGCGCGAAGCGGGCGTCCGCAATCTCGAGCGCGAGGTCGGATCGATCTGCCGCGGCGTCGCGGTGAAGGTTGCCGAAGGCACCGCTGCCGAGAA
>CAZQYK010000664.1:0-7656 GCA_964597285.1 uncultured Spirochaetales bacterium | reverse complement strand
CCTTCGAACGCGAGCGCCAGATTGTTGCCGGCCGACAGGAAGGCGGGCCGGATCTCGAGCGCGCGCCGGTAGCTCTCGATCGCCTCGTCCCAGCGCTCGAGCTGCTGGTACTTGTTGCCGAGGTTGAACCACGCCATCGCGAGGCTCGGCTCGCGCACCGGCACGTGCACCAGCGCCGCGAGCGCGAGCAGCGCGGCCGCGGCGGCGATCAGCGCGCGGCGGCGCCGCGCCCGCGCCCAGTCGGCGAGCTCGACCGCGGCGTGCGCCGCGAAGACCAGCAGCACCGCGACGGCCGGCATCCGGTAGCGCCCGACGACGAAGAGCGCGAGCGCCGCGGCGAGCTCCGACACGAACAGCGCGTAGAGCGGGAAGCGCTCGCGCCAGCCGCGCGCGGCGAGCGCGAGGCCGAGCAGCCCGAGCGGCGCGAGCGCTCCGAAGCCGAGCAGCGGCATCCGCAGCACCCACGAGAACTCGCGGACGATCTCGATCGACTGGATGTTCCAGATCTCGCGCGCGTTGACGAAGAGCAGCGCCTTGCGCAGCTCGAGCGCGATCCACGCTCCCGGATGCTCGAGCGCGTAGTCGACGGCGACGCCGCGCCAGAAGCGCGAGACCTCGGCCGCGCTCAGCGCACGGCCGACGCGCTGCTCGGCCGCGGCACGGAACGCGTCGCGCATCGCGACCGGGTTGTCGACGCGGTGGCCCGCGATGCGCGGCCGCGCCCAGCTCCCATCGGTGTACGGGTTGTTGCCCATGTACAGGTTCGCGCCGCCGGCCGAGTTCAGCAGCACGAAGTCCTCCGCGACGCGGAGGTTGTTCCACGTGAACGGCGCGATCGGCACCGCGACGCCGAGCGCGAACGCGGCGAGCGCCGCCGCGAGCCGGCGCGCGCCGAGCCGGCCGGCGCACAGCGCGCACAGCCCGAGCGCGAGCAGCGGCGCGACGAGCAGCGCCGTCTGGCGCCCGAGCACCGCGAGCCCGAGCACGAGCCCGGTCGCGAGCCAGCGAAGGGGGCGCGGGTCGTGCAGCGCCCGCTGCGCGAGGATCAGCGTGCCGAGCACGAGCGGCACCTGGACGTTGACGACCATCACGGTGCCGCCGTAGAAGATCAGCATCCGGTACAGCGCGACGAAGGCCGCCGCGACGAGCGCCGCGCGCCGCCCGAAGCTCTGCAGCGCGAGCTGCGCCGCGAGCGCGCAGGTCGCGACGCCGAGCGCGCACTGGAGCACCTTCCACAGCGCGACGCTCGGCCCGAAGAGCGCATAGAACGCGCCCATCAGGTACGGGTAGAGCGGGCCGAGGAAGAGCACCTCGTCGCTCCACAGCTCGCCGGCGGCGATGCGGCGCGCCCACGCGTCGTAGTACGCGCCGTCGACCTCGGGCAGCGTGAAGAAGGGATCGTGCGCGGCGATCTGCTGGTAGTGCGCGATCCGGAGCCCCGCCGCGAGCGCGCAGATCGCGGCGAGCCCCCACAGGCTCGCGCGGTCCCAGCGGCGGTCGGGCGGGAGCGGAGCGCTCACGCCGGGCGGAAGCGGAGCGCTCACGCTTGGCCCTCCCCCGGCCGGGAGCGTTGCGCTCGTGCCCCGCCCTCCCACGCGGGCACCGCGACGCACGGGAACGCATCGGGCCGGTGGAAGTCGGGGTGCGCGCCGCCGACCGGCGCGTGCGCGAGGAACGCGCCGCCGCCGATCGCGAAGGCGTTCGCGCGCGCGACCGGCTGGGGGACGAGCGCGCGCGGCAGCGCGCAGCGCGCGCGCCAGCCCTTCGCGTCGCGCTCCCAGGCGACGTCGAGCCGCAGCTCCGGCATCGCGTCGGCGAGCCGGCGCGGCGCGTCGAACGCGAGCGCGAGCCAGTGGCCGCCGGCGCCGAGCTCGAGCTCGAGGTAGCGGCCGTCGCGCGCGGCGAAGAAGCACTCGACGACGTCGTGCTCCCAGAGCCGCTCGACCCGGGCGCCCGGCGGCGCCGCGGGCACGCGAGGCGGGCGCTGGTGCGGCATCCACGCCTCGACGTGCAGCGCGTCGGCGCTCGCCGCGAGCCCGACCCACGCGCGCAGCTCGGCGCGCGCCGGGGCCGCGCCGTCCCACGCGCGCTCGACCGGCAGCGCGAGCCGGCTCGGCGGCGCCGGGATCGCGGCCGCGCTGCGGGCTTGCGCCATCGCTAGACCTCGAGCGCCGCCTCGATCTCCGGCGCGAGCGGCTCCGCGGGCCGCGCGAGCGAGAGACCGAGGAAGAGCGCCAGCGACGCGAGCAGCGCGACGACGCCGCCGTGGATGCCCCACGGCAGGCGCGCGCCCGACAGCTCGAGCCCGAGGTTCAGCGCGAGGCTCACCGCGATCGCGGCGTTCGCCGCGGCGGCGCTCGCGCGCCGCCAGTTGAAGCCGATCGCGACGACCGGCACGAGCGCCGCGGCGAAGGTGGCGGCGCCGAACACCCCGAGCAGCGCGACGAGCCGCGCGTTGACGAAGTGCGAGTAGAGCGCGAAGCCGGCCGCGAGCGCGCACAGCGCCGCGGTGCCGACGCGCGCCCACGCGAGCTCGGACGCGAGCGGCCGCCCGCGCAGCGCGCGCGGCACGTCGTGCACGACCGCGGCGACCCCGATGTTCAGGAACGCGTCGGCGGTCGACATGATCGCCGCGAACAGGCCCGCGAACACGATCCCGGCGAGCCAGGGGTGGGTGTAGTGCGCGAGGAACTCGGGCGCCGCGGCGTCGGGGGTCGCGAGCTCCGGATGCGCGCCGCTGACGACGAGCGCGCGCATCGCGAGCCCGATGCCGATCCACAGCAGCGCCGCGAGCGTGTAGCCGGCGAGGCTCAGCGGCAGGATCGCCTTCAGGTCGGCCGGACGCCGCAGCATCATCAGCTTCGTGATGACGTGCGGCTGCCCCGCCGTGCCGAGCAGGAACAGGAAGAACCACGACAGGCTCGCGAGCATCCCGAGGCTCCCCCAGGGCCCGATCGACTCCGGGTCGTCGGCGCGCAGCGCGAGCGACATGCCGGCGAAGCCGCCCTCGAAGGACTGCCCGGCGGCGAGGAACACGAGCACCGCGGCGACGACCATGATCGCGCCCTGGAAGAGGTCGGTGTAGACCGACGCCACGATGCCGCCGGTGACGCAGTAGAAGACGAGCACCGCGCTCGTCCCGACGACGCAGAGCACGAGCGACGGCTCGCCGAGCGCCGGCACGCCGGCGAGCAAGTCGCGCAGCACCGTCGCCATCGCGAGGATCTGCGTCGCGAGGTAGCCGAGCACGCCGAGCACGATCGCGAGCGCGGTCAGCAGGCGCGTGGTCTCGCTGCCGTAGCGCACGGCGACCGCGTCGGGGAGCGAGATGCTGTCGTTGACCTCGGCGATCAGCCGCAGCCGCTTGCCGAGCAGTGCGAAGGTCAGCACGTAGCCGGTGACCGACGTGATCACGAGCCAGACCGAGCTCGTGCCCATCCGGTAGACGAGCCCGGGGCCGCCGACGAAGCCGAAGCCCGACAGCAGGCTCGAGAAGATCGCGATGCCGCCGACCCAGACGCCGAGATCGCGGCCGGCGACGAAGAAGTCGCGGCTCGAGCGCGTGCGTCGCAGCGCCCACAGGCCGACCGCGACGCAGGCCAGCGCGTACGCAGCGACGCAGAAGAGCGCGATCGCGGTGCGCGAGTCGCCGAGTGCGCTCACGCGTCGCCGCCGCCGGGTCCCGCGCCGCCGCGCGCGCGTGCGAGCGCCGCGCGGAAGCGCTCGAGATCGCGCTCGCCGAGCACCCACGCGTCGAAGTGGTGCAGGTAGAGCCACGCGAACACGAGCGGGTACGGCCAGAGCCCGTAGAAGAGCCACGCGGTCGGCGCCGGGAACGCGCCCCACAACGGCCCGCTCGGGTCGCGCGCGTAGCCGACGTAGGCGATCACCAGCGCGGCCCAGACGGCCTGGTAGAGCGTCGCGGCGATCCACAGCGGCCGCCGCAGCGGGCCGAGGCCTTCGGCGCGGCGCACGCCGAGCGCGAAGCAGAGCGCGAAGAGCGCGATCTGGAGCGCCCCGAACGCCCAGCCGATCGCGAGCAGCGCCGCGCTGCGGGCCGTGGCCGCGCCGCCGACGAGCAGCGTCGGGAGCTCCGGGTGCGGCGTCGGCAGGTCGCCCGGGGCCGGCGCGAGCGCCGCCGCGGCGACGAGCAGCCCGGCGCTCGCGAGCACGAGCGCGAGCAGCCACTGCGGAATGCGCGACTCGGCCCCCGACCGGCGCTCGCGAGCCACGGCGGCTTCGGGCGGGCTCAGGCCAGCCAGCGCCCGAGCCGGGTGCCGAAGAGCCGCTTCGCGAACTTCCGCATGCCCTCGAGCTCGGACAGCGAGTACGGGTAGCCGCCCTGGATCTTCTTCCCGCCCCAGCGGTCGGACAGGATCGGGTGCGCGTGGCAGTAGCCGCGCAGTCCGACCTCGCCGTTCACCTGCCCGACGCCCGACTCCTTGACGCCGCCGAACGGAGCCTCGGGCACGCCGTAGGTGAGCGCCATGTCGTTGATGCAGACGCCGCCGGTCTCCATGCGCTCGGCGAGGCGCAAGCCCTTCTCGGCGTCGCGCGTCCAGACGTTGCCGTTGAGGCCGTAGCGCGAGTCGTTCGCGCGCTGGAGCGCCTCCTCCTCGTCGCGCACGCGCATGATCGACACGACCGGCCCGAAGGTCTCGTGCCGCATCACGTCCATCTCGTGCGTCACGTCGGTCAGCACGGTCGGCTCGTAGTACAGGCCGCGCAGCGCCGGGTTGCGCCGCCCGCCGACGCGCAGCGTCGCGCCCTTCTCGACCGCGTCGCGCACGTGGGCGTCGATGATGTCGAGCTGGCGGTCCCAGAAGATCGCGCCGACGTCCGACTCGCCGCGCTCGGCCTGGCGCAGCGCGCGCGCTCCGTCGACGATCTTCTCGACCAGCGGCTCGTAGATCTCGTCGACCGCGTAGATGCGCTCGGTGCCGCAGCAGTACTGGCCGGTGTTCATGCACGAGCCGATCAGCGCGCCGGCGGCGGCGCGGTCGAGGTCGGCGTCGGCGCAGACGATCATCGCGTCCTTGCCGCCGAGCTCGAGCGTCACCGGGATCAGCTGCCGCCCGCAGGCCTCGGCCACCTTGCGACCGGTCGCGACGCTGCCGGTGAAGGAGATCTTGTCGACCCCGGACTCGACGAGGTCGGCGCCGGTCTGGCCGTCGCCCATCACGATCTGGAGCACGCCCTCGGGCAGCCCGGCCTCGGCGAAGAGCTCGCCGACGAGCGCGGTCGAGTACGGCGTGACCTCCGAGCCCTTCAGCAGCACCGCGTTGCCGGCGACGAGCGCCTGCGCGCTCTGGTTCAGGCCGAGCACGAAGGGCCCGTTCCACGGCACGATCACGCCGACGACGCCGAGCGGCTTGTAGACCACGCGCAGCTTCTTCATCAGGCCGAGCAGGCCGTGGATGCGGCGCCGCTCCGGCGCGAGGATGCGCGGCGCGCGCTTCGCGTAGAAGTTCAGCGCGTCGCACGACGCGAAGACCTCCATCCCGAAGGCCTCGTTCTCGGTCTTGCCGGTCTCGCGGATCACCGTCTCGGTGACCCGCGCGTGGCCCTCGAGCAGCCTCTCGAGCACCCGGATCAGGACCTGCGCGCGCTCGGCGACCGGCCGCGCCGCCCACTCCGGCTGCGCCTTGCGCGCGCGCTCGAGCGCGTGGCGGACCTCGCCGGCGGTCATGCACTCGAGCTCGCCGATCGGCTCGCGGTCGACCGGGCTGCGCAGCCGGTAGCGCCGGTGGGCGTCGCGGGACTCGATCGGCTCGTAGATCGCCATCGCAGGCCTCCCCGTGCGCGCCGCGGGCGCGCGGCCGCCAGCTTACCGGCTCGCCGCGTCGCCCGAAAGCCGGAAACCGGATGCATTCCGAACGCTTGGCACCCGGGATCGGCCCCGGCGCGGGACCGCGCGCGTAACCCCTGCGGACCGCTCGCGCACTTTCTCGCGTTCGACCGATGTGAGAGACTGGGTCCCGCCGAGCCCCAGCACGACGAACGGAGCCGCCCGCCGATGCGTCCGACGCCGCTGCGAGCCCTGCTGCCGATCCTCGGGCTCGCGCTCGTGGCCGCGGACGCCCGCGCCGACAAGTTCTTCTTCTCGGGCGAGCACGGCATCCGCTTCTCGAACGCGATCGGCGGCGAGATCGTCGCGACCGGCACCGGCGTCGCGGTCGTCAACGGGGGCTCCGGCCCCGGGCCGCTCCAGACCCTCGAGCTGACCGCCCCGTTCGCGACGATCAGCACGACGGTGCTGCCGACCGCCTCGGGTCCGATCTCGTCGGTGCGGCTCCAGGGCGTGCGCATCGATCCCACCGTCCAGGGGGGGATCTTCGCGCCGATCCTCGGCGCGCTGACGATGACCGCGAACCTGACGCGCAGCACCGCGCCGCACGCCGGCGTCGTGCGGCTGTGCCAGGACATCATGTGCGGCACGATGAGCGCGCTGACGCAGACGCTCGGGATCACCGTCGGCGGAGGCGTCGGCGGCACCGGCGTCGGCACCAGCCCGAGCGGGCCGGGTCCGGTGACGATCGGCGGGGCCGGCCCGACCCGCGTGACGCTGGTCGGCGCGCCGTGGACGATCCACACCACGACCGTGAGCTTCCGCACGCCGAGCGACGCGATCGACACGCTGACCGGGATGGGCTACGCGCACGGCGCGATGTCGGGCACCGGCTCGACGGCGACGCCGTCGGGCACCGTCCAGCTCGTGACCGGCACGCAGGTCACGACGGTCGGCGGCAACGTCGACCTCTCCGGTCACATCACGCGGCTGACGCTCCACTTCACGCCCGAGCCCCACCTGCTGCTCGCGCTCGTCGCCGGCGCGTTCGCGATGGCGCTGCTCGGCCGCGAGAGGCTGCGCCGCTAGGGGCCGCGCCCGGCCGAGGCGCTGGTCGCTACACTCCGAGGCCCGTGCCCTCCACCCCCTCGCGCGTGCTGCTCGCCGCGGGCCTCGCGCTCGCGTGCGCCACCTCGGTCGACCCGACGACGGGCCGCCGCGAGGTCGTGCTGATGTCGCCCGAGGACGAGCAGCTCATCGACGCGCAGGCCGAGCGCGAGATCGCGCAGAGCATCGGCCTCGTGCAGGACCCCGAGCTCGTGCGCTACGTGGAGGGCCTCGGCGCCGCGCTCGCGAAGCACTCGCCGCGCCAGGACGTCGAGTACCACTTCGCGATCCTCGAGGGCGACGAGCCGAACGCCTTCGCGCTGCCCGGCGGGCACATCTACGTCTCGCGCGGGCTGCTGCTGCTCGCGAACACCGAGGCCGAGCTCGCGCACGGGCTCGGCCACGAGATCGGCCACGTCGCGGCGCGCCACGCCGCGAAGCGCGACGCCCACATGAAGACGCTCGGCCTCGCGACGCTGCTCGGCGACATCCTGAGCGGCGGCGCCGAGCGGCCGAGCGACGCCGAGAGCGTCGGCGCGCACCCGCTCGCGCGCTACGGGCGCGAGCAGGAGCGCCAGGCCGACCAGATCGGGCAGGAGATCGCGCTGCGCGCCGGCGTCGACCCCGGCGGCATGGCGCGCTTCCTGACCTCGCTCGACAACTACACGAAGCTCTCGCAGGGCTTCTCGATGCCGCAGATGTACTTCTCGACCCACCCGGCGACGCGCGAGCGCATCGTCGAGGCCACGACGCGCGCGCAC
>CAZQYK010000663.1:0-6187 GCA_964597285.1 uncultured Spirochaetales bacterium | reverse complement strand
GGCCGCGACCGCCGCGGCGCTCGAGCCCGGGCTCGGCGTCTACGTCGGGGTCTACCTGCTCGCGCTGCGCCATCCGGTGACGGTGGCGCGCCAGCTGGCGAGCCTGTGCGAGTCGGCCCCGGGCCGGCTCGTGCTCGGCGTCGGCGTCGGCGGCGAGGATCGCCACGAGATCGAGATCTGCGGGGTCGACCCCCGCACGCGCGGGCGGCGCACCGACGAGGCGCTCGAGGCGCTGCGCGAGCTGCTGCGCGGCGAGCCGGTCACCCACGCCGGCGAGTTCTTCCGCTTCGAGCAAGCCTGCATCCGGCCCCCGCCCGACCCGCCGCTTCGAATCGCCGTCGGCGGCCGCTCGGCGGCGGCGCTGCGGCGCGCGGGGCGCCTCGGCGACGGCTGGCTCGGCGTCTGGTGCTCGGCGCGGCGCTTCGCCGAGGCCGTGGCCGAGGTCGAGGCGGCCGGCGCCGGGCGCGGCGTCGCGTGGCGCCACGGGCTCCAGGTCTGGGTCGGCCTCGACCCCGACCGCGGCCGCGCGCGCGAGCGGCTTTCCGCAGCGATGCAGGGCGTCTATCGGATTCCGTTCGAGCGCTTCGAGAGGTACTGCCCGGTCGGGTCACCCGACGCGATCGCCGTGTTCCTGGCACCGTATGCGGCCGCCGGCTGTCGCGACTTCAACGTGATGGCGGTCGCGGCGTCGACCGAGGCGGCGATCGACGGGGTCGCCGAGATCCGCGAGCGGATCGCGTCGGTGTAGAATCGCCCCCCGTGTCGAGCGAGCGCTTCCCCCGACTGGCCGACATCCTGCGCGTCCACGCGCGCGAGCGCGCCGACCACCCCGCGATGCGCTGCGACGGCCGGACCTGGACCTACCGCGACCTGCGCGACGAGGCCGCGCGCGTCGCGCAGGGTCTCGTCGCCGAGGGCGTCGGGCCGCGGGATCGCGTCGCGGTGCTCGACAAGAACGCCGGCGAGTACTTCTCGGTGCTCTTCGGCGCGGCGATGGCGAACGCGGTGACGCTCGCGGTGAACTGGCGCCTCGCGCCGCCGGAGATGGAGTACATCCTGAACCACGCGCAGGCGCGGGTGCTCTTCGTCGGCGAGGAGTTCCTCGGCCACGTCGACGCGATGTCGCTCCCGGACGTCAAGCGCGTCGTCGTGCTCGGCCGCGCGGCCGACCCCTCGCACGCGAGCTGGTCCGAGTGGGTGCAGCGCCGCGACCCGGTCGACCCCGAGGCGCCCTGCGAGGCCGACGACACCTGCTATCAGCTCTACACCTCCGGCACGACCGGCCTGCCGAAGGGCGTCGAGCTGACGCACCGCAACTTCCTCGCCGCGATGGACGTCGGGGCGAAGGCCTGGTCGCTCGACGCCGACACGGTGAACCTGGTCGCGATGCCGCTCTTCCACATCGCCGGCAGCGGCTGGGGCGTCGCCGGCTTCGCGGCCGGCGGCACGAACCTCGTGCTGCGCGAGGTCGTGCCGGCCGAGGTGCTGCGCGCGCTCGAGGAGCACCGCGTCACGAACGCGCTCTTCGTGCCGGCGGTGCTGCAGATGCTGCTGCAGACGCCGGGGGGCGACTCGACCGACTTCTCGTCGCTGCGCTCGATCGTCTACGGCGCGTCGCCGATCACCGAGGACGTGCTGGTGCGCGCGATGCGCGCGTTCGGCTGCGGCTTCGTGCAGGTCTACGGGCTCACCGAGACCACCGGCTGCGTCGTCGCGCTCGGCGCCGAGGACCACGACCCGGGCGGCCCGCGCGCGGGCCTGCTGCGCTCGGCCGGCCGGCCGTGGGGCGACGTCGAGCTGCGCATCGTCGGCGCCGATGGCCGCGACCTGCCCGACGGCGAGGTCGGCGAGATCTGGACCCGCACGCAGCAGAACATGAAGGGCTACTGGCGCAACCCCGAGGCGACGGCCGAGTCGTATCCGGAGGGGCGCGACGCCGACGGCCGCGGCTGGCTGCGCACCGGCGACGCCGGCTACCTGCGCGACGGCTACCTCTACATCCACGACCGGGTCAAGGACATGATCGTCTCGGGCGGCGAGAACGTGTACCCCGCCGAGATCGAGAACGCGCTGATGGCCCACCCGAAGGTCGCCGACGTCGCGGTGATCGGCGTGCCGTCGGAGCGCTGGGGCGAGACGGTGAAGGCGATCGTCGTCGACGCGCCCGGCGGCCGCGCGAGCGACGAGGAGCTGATCGCCTACTGCCGCGAGCGCCTCGCGCGCTTCAAGTGCCCGACCTCGGTCGACCGCATCGACGCGCTGCCGCGCAACCCGTCGGGCAAGATCCTGAAGACGACGCTGCGCGAGCCGTACTGGGCGGGCCGGGCGCGGCGGGTCAACTAGCGTCGCTTCGCTTCTCATGCGGGTTCCGTCGGCCGGGTACCGGGCGGGGCTCCATCGCTTCCGGCCCTCTCCATCGCGTCACCGACGTTCTCCCACGCTTCTTCCGTCACGGTGGGCACGAGACCAGCGTTGCGCTCCTGCCGCTGCCCGCGGGCCTACGCGACGGAGCCCCACCCGGCCCCCGCACACGCACCTTCCACCAGTGCCCTTGCTGAGCCGCTAGGTCTCCGCGCGAGTGTTCGAGAGTCCTCATGCGGCACCCGGTGGTCGGGGCGGGCGGGGGGCTCGTCGCGTAGGCCCGCGGGCGAGGGCCGACCGGAACCGCTGGTCTACACCGTCCCCAGAACGGAGAAGAGGTGGGAGAACGTCGGTGACGTGATCGAGCGGGCCGGAAGCGACGAGACCGCCGCCCGACCCCCCGCGACGGATCCGTCACGAGAACGCGAAGCGGCTCCCGTCACCCTTGACCCCGCGGGGCGCCCACGGGGCAGATCGAAAAGATCTTTCCCCACCGACGCCTTCGAGTGCCGTAGGCTGGTCGCCCGGAGGCGCCGAGGCGGCCTCCGACTCCAGAGGAGACAGCTTCATGGGATCGTTGACGAACGCGTTCGCGGGGCTCGCGGGCGCGCTGGGAGTCGTTTCGCTGTTCGCGGCCCTGCCGAGCACGGCGCAGGAGGCGGCCGAGGGCGGCAAGTCCGCGCTCGAGGAGGCGCTCGCCGAGGCGAGCCAGCGCGAGGAGCAGGGCGGGCCGGCCGAGCAGTTTCGCGACGTCGTGAAGCAGATCGACGCGCTCCAGGTGTACAACGCGCAGATGGAGTCGCTGATCGCCTCGCAGGAGTCGGAGCTCGAGTCGATCGTGCGCCAGATGGGGCGGGTCGACGTCGTCGAGCGGAGCGTCACGCCACTGATGCTGCGGATGGTCGAAGCGCTCGAGGAGTTCGTCGATCTCGACGTGCCCTTCGAGATCGAGAAGCGCAAGAAGGCGGTGCAGGAGCTGAAGGCGGCGATGAACCAGGCCGACCTGAGTTCGGCCGACAAGTACCGGCGCATCATCGAGGCCTATCAGATCGAGAACGAGTACGGGCGCACGATCGACGCCTATCGCTCGACGTTCACGACGGGCGGCAAGGAGCTGACCGTCGACTTCCTGCGCTTCGGCCGCATCGCGCTCGTCTACCAGTCGCTCGACGAGTCGCAGGCCGGCGTCTGGAACCAGAACACGAAGAGCTGGGACGAGGTCGACTCGAGCTACCGCTCGGCGATCCGCCAGGGCCTGCGCATCGCTCGCAAGCAGGCGGCGCCCGACCTGGTCCGTCTGCCCCTGCCGGCCGCCGAGCCGGCCACGGGAGGGGAGAGCTGATGCGCCGCACGAATCCGATCCGGACTCGCTGGGCGGCGCTCGCCACCGCCCTCGTCGCGCTGCCGCTCGGGGCGGGCGCGCAGTCGGCGCTCGAGACGCCGGAGGCGAAGTCGCTCCCGGAGCTGCTCGATCTCGTGAAGAGCGGCTTCCAGAGCTCCGATTCCGCGCTCTCGAGGAGGATCGCCGAGTTCGAGGCGGCCGGCGCGCGCCAGGGCGAGCTGCTCGAGCAGGCGCGCGCGCGCCTCGCCGAGCTCGAGGCGCGCTCGCAGGCGCTCGAGGAGACCTACAACGCGAACGAGCGCAAGCTCGGCGAGTTCGAGGGCGGGCTGACCGAGCGCCTCGGCAACCTGAGCGAGCTCTTCGGCGTCGTGCGCCAGGCTTCGACCGACCTCGGCGCGTACGTCTGGGACTCGCTGACCAGCTCGCAGCTCACCGGGCGCCGCGAGTTCCTCGACGAGCTCGGCACGGCGAAGGAGATCCCGACCACCGAGGACCTCGAGAAGCTGTGGTTCGAGTTCCAGCGCGAGATGACCGCGCAGGGCCAGGTCGTGCGCTATCAGGCGCCGGTGCTGACCGGCGAGGGCGAGGTGCTCGAGAAGGAGGTCGTGCGCGCGGGCCCGTTCAGCGCGGTCTCCGACGGCAAGTACCTGCTCTGGGAGATCGAGGGCCAGAAGCTGCGCGAGCTGCTGCGCCAGCCGCCGTCGCGCTACCTGAGCACCGCCGAGCCCTTCATCGAGACGACCGAAGGCTACGGCGTGCTCGCCGTCGACCCGTCGCGCGGCTCGCTGCTGAGCGCGCTGACCGACACGCCCGGCTTCACCGAGCGCATCAACCAGGGCGGCATCGTCGGCTACGTGATCATCACGCTCGGCATCCTCGCGGTCATCATCGGCGCGATCCGCTGGGTCGTCATCACGATCACCAGCCGCAAGGTCGAGGCGCAGCGCCGCGCGTCGGGCGCCCGCAGCGACAACCCGCTGGGCCGGATCCTCGGCGTGCACGAGGAGAACCGGGAGGTCGACGCCGAGACGCTCGAGCTCAAGCTCGACGAGGCGGTGCTGCGCGAGTCGGCGAAGCTCGAGCGCTTCCTGTGGCTCGTGAAGACCGTCAGCGTCGTCGCGCCGCTGCTCGGGCTGCTCGGCACCGTCACCGGCATGATCGCGACCTTCCAGTCGATCACGCTCTTCGGCGCCGGCGACCCGAAGATGATGGCCGGCGGCATCTCCGAGGCGCTCGTCACGACGATGCTCGGACTGACGGCGGCGATCCCGCTGGTGCTGCTGCACGCGGTGGTGTCGAACAGCACGAAGCGCATCATCGACATCCTCGACGAGCAGAGCGCGGGGCTGATCGCGACCCGGGCGGAGCACGGGAATGTTTGAGTTCGAGGCGGTCGAGGCCGTTCGCGACTTCGTCGAGCTGGGCGGAAACGTCCTGCTCGTCATCGCGCTCGTCACCGCGATCATGTGGACGATGATCATCGAGCGCTTCTGGTACTTCCGGACCGCGCACAAGGACGAGGCCGCGCGGATCAAGCGGGAGTGGGAGTCGCGCAGCGACCACGCGTCGTGGTACGCGCACCAGATCCGCCGGATGCTGCTCTCCGAGATGCAGCTCAAGCTCGACAGCAGCGTCGACATGATCAAGACCTTCGTCGCGATCTGCCCGCTCTTCGGGCTGCTCGGGACGGTCACCGGCATGATCGAGGTGTTCGACGTGATGGCGATCGCCGGCAGCGGCAACGCGCGTGGCATGGCCTCGGGCGTGTCGAAGGCGACGCTGCCGACGATGGCCGGCATGATCGCGGCGATCTCCGGCATGCTCTTCAGCATCCAGATCGAGCGCTTCGCACGCGACGAGGGACAGCGCGTGGCCGACGAGCTCGAGATCGAGCACGAGTGAGACGATGGCGAGGCGCAGAGCGCGACACGACGACGAGAGCGAAGTCAACCTGACGCCGATGCTCGACGTCGTCTTCATCATGCTGATCTTCTTCATCGTGACGGCCTCGTTCGTGAAGGAGGCCGGCATCGACGTCAGCCGGCCGCCGGCGGCCGAGTCGGAGAAGAAGGCGCGCGGGAACATCCTGGTGCAGATCACCGGGAACAGTCAGATCTGGCTCGACGGGCGCCAGGTCGACCCGCGGGCGCTGCGGCCGAACATCGAGCGCCTGCACGCGGAGAACCCGCAGGGCTCGGTGATCGTGCAGGCCGACCAGGAGTCCGAGAACGGGCTGCTCGTCGAGGTGATGGACGCGGCGCGGCTGGCCGGCGTCGAGAGCGTCTCTTTGGCGGCCGAGGTCGTCGACTAGGCCGCTTCGCGTTTTCGTGCTGGGTCCGTCGCGGGGGGTCGGGCGGCGGTCTCGTCGCTTCCGGCCCGCTCGATCGCGTCACCGACGTTCTCCCGCGCTTCCGTCGCCAAGACGGACACGAGACCAGCGTTGCGCTCCTGCCGCTGCCCGCGCGCCTACGCGACGGAGCCCCG
>CAZQYK010000662.1:0-11143 GCA_964597285.1 uncultured Spirochaetales bacterium | reverse complement strand
GACGCGCCGGTGGCCGCGCGCGTCGAGCGCGCCCTCGCGGCGCCGGTGCTCGCGCTCGCGAGCCGCCACCCCGACCGCAGCGCCGAGGCGGACGCCCCGGTGCTGCGCGTGCTCGTCGAGCGCGAGCGCGCCGGCGTCGGCGCCTGGTACGAGTTCTTTCCGCGCTCCTGCGCGCCCGAGCCGGGCCGGCACGGGCGACTCCACGACGCGGAGGCGCGCCTCGAATACGTGGCCGCGATGGGCTTCGAGGTGGTCTACCTGCCGCCGATCCACCCGATCGGCCTCACCCACCGCAAGGGCGCGAACAACGCACTCGACGCAATGCCCGGCGACCCCGGCAGCCCGTGGGCGATCGGTTCCGCCGACGGCGGCCACAAGGCCGTCCATCCGGAGCTCGGCGGACTGGCGGACTTCGAGCGCTTCGTCGCGAAGGCGCGCTCGCTCGGCCTCGAGGTCGCGCTCGACCTCGCGTTCCAGTGCTCGCCCGACCACCCCTACGTCGCCAAGCACCCCGAGTGGTTCGAGCAGCGGCCCGACGGCAGCATCCGCTTCGCCGAGAACCCGCCGAAGAGGTACCAGGACATCTACCCGCTCTGCTTCGAGACCCCGGCCTGGCGCGAGCTGTGGGAGGAGCTGCGCAGCGTGGTCCTGTTCTGGATCGAGCGCGGGGTGACGATCTTCCGCGTCGACAACCCGCACACGAAGCCCTTCGCGTTCTGGGAGTGGCTGATCCGTGAGGTGCGCGCGGAGCACCCCGACGCGATCTTCCTCGCCGAGGCCTTCACGCGCCCGGCGGTGATGGCGCGCCTCGCGAAGCTCGGCTTCTCGCAGTCCTACACCTACTTCACCTGGCGCAACACGAAGCACGAGCTGAGCGAGTACCTGACGCAGCTGACGCGCACCGAGCTTCGCGAGTACTTCCGCCCGAACTTCTTCGCGAACACGCCCGACATCCTGCACGAGTACCTGCAGACCGGCGGCCGCGCTGCGTTCCAGGCGCGGCTCGTGCTGGCCGCGACCCTGTCGTCGATCTACGGCATCTACGGGCCGCCCTTCGAGCTGTGCGTCGGCGACGCGCTGCCCGACAGCGAGGAGTACCGCGACTCGGAGAAGTTCCAGCTGCGGCACTGGGATCTCGAGGGTCCGGGCATCGCCGACCTCGTGAAACGGATCAACCTGATCCGGCGCGAGAACGCCGCTCTGCGCACGACCTGGAACCTCGGCTTCTGCCCGGTCGACAACGAGGCGCTGCTCGCGTACCGGAAGTGGTCCGACGACGGGCAGAGCCACATCCTCGTCGTCGTCAACCTCGATCCCCACCACGCGCAGTCGGGCTGGGTCGAGCTGCCGCTCGAAGCGCTCGGGATCGACCCGCAGCGCTCCTTCCAGGTGCACGACCTGCTCGGCGAGGGGCGCTACCTGTGGCGCGGTTCGCGCAACTTCGTGGTGCTCGACCCGCGCGCGATGCCGGCGCAGGTGTTCCACATCCGCCGCCGGGTCCGCACCGAGCACGACTTCGACTACTACCTATGACCGATCCCCGCAGACCCCGCCGCGCGCGCCTGGCCGGACCGCGCGCCTCGCAGCTGCCCGACAGCAGGCCGGACTGGTACAAGGACGCCGTCTTCTACGAGCTGCGCGTCGGCACCTTCCAGGACAGCGACGGCGACGGCGCCGGCGACTTCCGGGGCCTGTGCTCGCGCCTCGACTATCTCGCGGACCTCGGCGTCACCGCACTCTGGCTGCTGCCCTTCTACCCGTCGCCGCTGCGCGACGACGGCTACGACATCGCCGACTACCGCTCGGTGCGCGACGACACGGGCACGCTCGAGGACTTCAAGCTCTTCCTGCGCGAGGCGCACGCGCGCGGCCTGCGCGTCGTGACGGAGCTGGTGCTGAACCACACCTCCGACCAGCACGCGTGGTTCCAGCGCGCGCGCCGCGCGCCGCCGGGCAGCCGCTGGCGCGACTTCTACGTCTGGAGCGACTCGCCCGACCGCTACGGCGAGGCGCGCATCATCTTCCAGGATTTCGAGCGCTCGAACTGGACCTGGGACCCGGTGGCCAAGGCCTACTACTGGCACCGCTTCTACTCGCACCAGCCCGACCTCAACTTCGACAACCCCGAGGTGCGCCGCGGGGTGCTGCGCTTCCTCGACTTCTGGTTCCGGCTCGGTGTCGACGGAATGCGCCTCGACGCGATCCCCTACCTCTACGAACGCGAGGGCACGAACTGCGAGAACCTGCCCGAGACGCACGCCTTCCTGAAGGAGCTGCGCCGGCACCTCGACGCGAGCTTCCGCGACCGGATGCTGCTCGCCGAGGCCAACCAGTGGCCCGAGGACGCCGCCGCCTACTTCGGCAAGGGCGACGAGTGTCACATGGCCTTCCACTTCCCGGTGATGCCGCGTCTGTTCATGTCGGTGCACATGGAGGACCGCTTTCCGATCGTCGACATCCTGACCCAGACGCCGCCGATCCCGGATTCGTGCCAGTGGGCCCTCTTCCTGCGCAACCACGACGAGCTGACGCTCGAGATGGTGACCGACGAGGAGCGCGACTACATGTATCGCGTCTACGCGCACGACCTTCGGGCCCGGATCAACCTCGGCATCCGCCGCAGGCTCGCGCCGCTGCTCGGCAACGACCGCCGCCGCATCGAGCTGCTGAACGCGCTGCTGTGCTCGCTGCCCGGCACGCCGGTGATCTACTACGGCGACGAGATCGGGATGGGCGACAACTACTACCTCGGCGACCGCAACGGCGTCCGCACGCCGATGCAGTGGAGCAGCGACCGCAACGCCGGCTTCTCCCGGGCGAACCCGCAGCGCCTGTTCCTGCCGATCGTCGTCGACCCGGAGTACCACTACGAGAGCGTCAACGTCGAGGCGCAGCAGACCAACCCGCACTCGCTGCTGAGCTGGATGAAGCGCCTGATCGCCCTCCGCAAACGACACCCGGCCTTCGGGCGGGGCACGCTCGAGTTCCTGCAGCCCGACAACCGCAAGGTGCTGGCCTTCCTGCGCGAGCACGAGGGCGAGCGCCTGCTGGTCGTCGCGAACCTGTCGCGATTCGTCGAGTTCGTCGAGCTCGATCTCTCGAAGTTCTGCGGCGACGTCCCCGTGGAGCTCTTCGGCGGCAACGCCTTCCCGCGCATCGGCGACCTCCCCTACCTGCTGACACTCGGCCCGCACTCCTTCTACTGGTTCGCGCTGCGCTCACCCGAGCAGGACGTCGCGTCGCGTTCGCGCTTGGCGCGCATGCACGCGGCCGTGTTGCGAGTCTCGGGCTCGTGGGAGGCCGTGCTCGAGGGCGACGCGCGCGATGTGCTCGAGTCGGCGCTCGCCGACTCGCTGCGCGGCCGGCGCTGGTTCGGCGCGAAGGCCCGGGAGCTGGCGTCGCTGCGCGTGCGCGACGCCGTGCGCGTCGCAGTCGGCGAGCGCGCGGCGCGCGTGCTGCTGATCGAGGTGTCGTTCGGACGAGGCGAGCAGCAGATCTACGTGGTTCCCGTGATGTTCGCCGACGGCACGCGCGAGGAGGAGCTGCGTCGCCACCACCCGGAGAGCGTGCTCGCCGCGGTGGAGGTGCGCGGTCGCGACGCGTCGCGCAGCGGCGTGCTCTTCGACGCCCTCGAGGACGCCGCCTTCTGCGACGCGCTGCTCGACGCGATCGCGCGCCGCCGACGCTTCGCGAGCGCGAGTGGCGAGATCGCGGGCATTCCGGCGGACGCGCTGCGCCGCGCGCGCGATTCCGACGGGTCGCCGCCCGCGACGCTGCTGCGCGGCGAGCAGAGCAACAGCTCGCTGCTCTATGGCGACCGCTACGTGCTGAAGCTCTTCCGGCGCGTCTCGGACGGAACGAGCCCCGACCTCGAGCTGAGCCGTTTCCTCGGAGAGCGGGCCCGCTTCGCGAACACCCCGCCCGTCGCCGGCTGGCTCGAGCTGCGTCGGGGCCGCAGCGAGCCGTCGACGCTCGCGATCCTCCAGGCTTTCGTGCCGAACGAGGGCGACGCGTGGCGCTTCATGCTCGACCAGGTCGACCGCTACTTCGAGCTCGCGCTCGCGCGCGCGAGAGAGATCGGGGCACCGCCCGTGCCCGGGGCCTCGCCGCTCGCGCTGCTCGATCGCGACCTGCCCGAGCTGGCCGGCGAGCTGATCGGCGGCGACGTCGAGATGGCGCGGCTGCTCGGCCGTCGCACCGCCGAGCTGCACCGCGCGCTCGCTTCGGAGCGCGACGACGAGGCCTTTTCGCCCGAGCCCTTCACGACGCTCTATCAGCGCTCGCGCTACCAGAGCATGCGCAACCTCGCGTCGCGCGTGCTGGGCCTGCTGCGCGAGCGGCAGCACGAGCTGCCCGAGTCGCTGCGACCCGCCGCCGCGCGCCTCGCGGGCGACGCCGACGCGGTGCTCGAGGTGTTCGAAGAGATGCTGCGCGGCCGGCTCGACGCGCTGCGCATCCGGATCCACGGCGACTACCACCTGGGTCAGGTGCTCTGGACCGGCAACGACTTCGTGATCATCGACTTCGAGGGCGAGCCCGCGCGGTCGATCGGCGAGCGGCGCCTGAAGCGCTCCCCGCTGGTCGACGTCGCCGGGATGCTGCGCTCCTTCGACTACGCCGCGCACCACCCGCTGCTCGACCCGGCCCACGAGGGCATGATCCGCGGCGAGGACGTGCCGGCGCTCGAGCCCTGGGCGGCCTACTGGCGCGCCTGGATGAGCTCGTCCTTCCTGCGCGCCTATCTGCGCGGCGTCGAAGGCACCGGCCTGGTGCCGGACGACCGCGGCCGGCTCGAGACGCTGCTGCGCGTGCTGCTGCTCGAGAAGGCGGTCTACGAGCTCGGCTACGAGCTCGACAACCGGCCGGGCTGGGCGGGGATCCCGCTGCGCGGCATCCGCGAGCTGGTCGACGCCGAGCGCGTCGAAGCGGCGGAGGCCCCCGGCGACAGAGGGAGCGACGATGAAGCGAGCTGAGACGGCGCCGCGCCTCGGCAACCAGGACCTCCACCTGTTCAACGAGGGCACCCACCTGCGCCTCTACGACAAGCTCGGCGCGCACCTCGGGCGCTGCGACGGGGCCGAAGGGGCGTGGTTCGGGGTCTGGGCCCCGAACGCGCGCGCGGTGTCGGTCGTCGGCGACTGGAACGAGTGGAGCGCCGAGCGCGACGCGCTCGCGCCGGTCGGGAGCTCCGGGATCTGGCACGGCTTCGCCGGGGGCGCGAAGCAGGGCCAGCGCTACAAGTTCCGCCTCGAGCCGCGCGGCGGCGGCGGCGCGCTCGAGAAGGCCGACCCCTTCGCGTTCCACGCCGAGACCCCGCCGCACACGGCCTCGGTGATCTGGGACCTCGACTACGCCTGGGGCGACGGCGACTGGATGCGCGAGCGCGGGCCGCGCAACGCGCTCGACGCGCCGCTGGCGATCTACGAGCTGCATCTCGGCTCGTGGCGCCGCGCCGGCGACGACGGCGGATCGCGCCCGCTCTCCTACCGCGAGATCGCGCCGCTGCTCATCGACTACGTGCGTTCGATGGGCTTCACGCACGTCGAGCTGCTGCCGCTGATGGAGCACCCCTTCTACGGCTCGTGGGGCTACCAGACGACCGGCTACTTCGCGCCGACCAGCCGCTACGGGACGCCGCAGGACCTGATGCACCTGATCGACGTGCTGCACCAGGCCGGCCTCGGCGTGATCCTCGACTGGGTGCCCTCGCACTTCCCGGCCGACGAACACGCCCTGGCGCGCTTCGACGGCACCTTCCTATTCGAGCACGCGGACCCGCGCCAACGCGTCCATCCCGACTGGGACAGCTACATCTTCAACTACGGCCGCCACGAGGTGCGCAGCTTCCTGCTCTCGAGTGCGCACTACTGGCTCGAGCGCTACCACGCCGACGGACTGCGCGTCGACGCGGTCGCGTCGATGCTGTATCTGGACTACTCGCGCAAGCCGGGAGAGTGGATCCCGAACCGCCACGGCGGCAACGAGGACCTCGAGGCGATCGAGTTCCTGCGCGAGCTCAACCGCAGCGTCTACGAGCACCACCCCGACGTGCAGACCTACGCCGAGGAGTCGACCGCATGGCCGATGGTCTCGCGCCCGGTCTACGTCGGCGGCCTCGGCTTCGGCTTCAAGTGGGACATGGGCTGGATGCACGACACGCTCCAGTACGTGGCGAAGGACCCCGTGCACCGGCGTCACCACCACGGCCAGCTCACCTTCCGCAGCGTCTACGCGTTCTCGGAGAGCTACGTGATGCCGCTGTCGCACGACGAGGTCGTGCACGGCAAGGGATCGCTGCTCGGCAAGATGCCGGGCGACGCGTGGCAGCAGTTCGCGAACCTACGCCTGCTGCTGGGCTACCTGTACGCGCAGCCGGGCAAGAAGCTGCTCTTCATGGGCGGCGAGTTCGGCCAGAGGGCCGAGTGGCACCACGAGGCGAGCCTCGACTGGGACCTGCTCGAGAGCCCGCTGCACGCGGGCCTGCAGCGCTGGGTGCGCGACCTGAACGCGTGCTACCGCGGCGAGCCCGCGCTGCACGAGCGCGACTGTGAGCCCGCGGGCTTCCGCTGGATCGACGCGAACGACGCCGAACAGAGCACGCTCTCCTTCCTTCGCAACGGCCGGCGCGAGGACGACCAGGTGCTCGTGCTGTGCAACTTCACTCCGGTGCCGCGCCACAACTTCCGCGTCGGCGTCCCGACGGCCGGAAGCTGGCGCGAGCTCCTGAACAGCGATTCGCGCGAGTACGGCGGCAGCGGCCAGGGCAACCTCGGAGCGGTCGAGAGCACGCCCGTGTCGTGGCACGGCCAGCCGCGCTCGCTGAACCTGACGCTGCCCCCGCTCGCGATGCTGGCGCTGGCCGCGCCCGGGCGCTGATCCAAGCGACGTGAGCGACGACGGCTCGCTCCGGTCGTGCGTGCGCGCGGCGCTGGCGGCGCTCGACGTGAGGCGCCTGGTGTTCGCGATCCACGACGCGAGCTTCCCCGGCGCGGCGGACGAGGACACGGGCCGCGGCGCCCCGGCCTCGCGCGAGGCAGAACGGCTGCTCCGCGCCGTGAGCGCGCTCGGCTTCGACGGCGTGCAGCTCGGGCCGCAGGGCGAGAACGAGGACGGCGCGGCGTCGCCGTACGAGAGCGCAGTCTTCGCGCGCAACACGCTGTCGATCCCGGTGGCGCGCCTCGCCGACGACGCGCCGTGGGCTGCACTGCTCGATCCGGCGCGGCTGGCCGCGATCCTCGGCGACGCGCGGCGCGCCGGCGCCGCCGGCACCGAGCGCGCTGCGCTGGCCGTCGCCGAGCGCGCGCGCGATGCGGCGCTCGACGCCGCCTACGCCGCATTCCACGAGCGCCGGCGCGATCCGGGCGACGAGCCGGTCGCGGCGCTCGCGAAGCGCCTCGACGCTTTCGTGCGCGCGAACGCCGACTGGCTCGAGCGCGAGGGCGCCTACCGCGCGCTGGGCGCCGAGCACGGCACCCCCGACTGGCGCCGCTGGAACGAGCCGGACGCCCTCCTCTACGACCCGGCTCCGCAGCGCGCCGAGGCGAGCCGGCGGCGTCTCGACGCGCTCCGGCGCCGACACGCGGCACGGATCGGCCGGATGCGCTTCGCGCAGCTCCTCGCGCACGAGGCCCACGAGCAGCTGCGCGCCACGGCGGGCGCGCTCGACCTCGCGCTCCACGGCGACCTGCAGATCGGCGTTTCGCTGCGCGACCACTGGGCCTGGCGCGGGCTGTTCCTGTCCGACTACGCGATGGGCGCGCCGCCGAGCCGCACGAACCCCGAGGGCCAGCCGTGGCACTACCCGGTGCTCGATCCGGCGCAGGTCGGCGACGGCGACGCACCGGGCGCGGCGCTGCGCTTCGTCGCGCGGCGCCTCGACAAGGCCTTCGCCGAGTTCGATGCGCTGCGCATCGACCATCCGCACGGCTGGGTCTGCCCCTGGGTCTACGACGCGGCCGCCGACGACCGCTTTCGCGCCGTGCGCGCCGGCGCGAGGCTGTTCGCCTCGCCGCACCTCCCCGACCACCCGGCACTCACGCGCTACGCGATCGCGCGCGAGGCCGACCTGAACCCCGACCCCGCGACGCCGCGCTTCGCCGACGACTGGGTCGTGCGCCTCTCCGACGCGCAGGTCGAGGGCTACGCGCGGCTCTTCGACGCCGTGGTCGCGGCGGCCCGCCGCGCCGGGCGCAGCGAGGGCGCCGTGGTGTGCGAGGTGTTGAGCACGCTGCCCTACCCCCTCGCGCGCGTGCTCGACCGTCACGGGCTCGGCCGCTTCCGCGTCACGCAGAAGGCCGACCTCGCGAACCCGCGCGACGTCTACCGCAGCGAGAACGCCGCGGCGGCCGACTGGGTGATGCTCGGCAACCACGACACGCCGCCGATCTGGCGCTGCCTCGAGACCTGGCGCGAGCGCGGCGAGACCGAGCGGCGCGCCGCGTATCTCGCCGAGCGCCTCGCGCCCGTTGCCGACGAGCGCCCGGCCCTGCGGGCCGCTCTCGCGCGCGATCCAGGACGCCTCGCGCAGGCGCTGCTCGCCGATCTGCTCGCGAGCCCGGCCCGCCACGTGATGGTGTCGTTCAGCGACCTGTTCGGGCTGCGCGAGCTCTACAATGCCCCGGGCACCGTCGGGCCCGACAACTGGACGCTGCGCCTCCCGGCCGGCTGGGAGCGCGCGTGGCGCGAGCGGCTGGCCGCCGACCGTGCACTCGACCTCCCACTCGCGTGCGCGCTCGCGCTGCGCGCGCGCGGCGGCGCCGGGAAGCGGCACGGCGCGCTGATCGAGCGCCTCGAGGCCCACTCCCGTGCGCTGCGCGCCGGACCGGCCGGCGCGGCGCCCGGCGGCGCGCGCGCGGCGGCCCCCGGCGGAGGGCCGACCCGGCGCCCGTCGTCTCCGGAGACCCGGCGCCAGCCGGCGATCGGGATCGACATCGACCGCGACGCGTGGGCCACGCGCGCGTTCCTCGCGCTCGCCGACGCGCTCGCGCGCTACCACCGCCACCGCGTCGTGCACCTCGAGCACCTCGCGCGCGTCTTCGACACCGGCCGGCGCGCGGTGCTCGTCGGCAACCACGCGCTCGACATCGTCGACCCGCTGCTGCTGCTCGCGCACGTCTACCGCGAACTCGGGCGAGCGCCGCACTTCGTCGGCCACGAGGCGTGGGCGCGGCTGCCGCTGCTGCGCGACGTCGCGCGGCGCTTCCAGGTGATCCCGGCGCGTCGCCCGGCCGAGACGCTCGACGCGCTGCGCCGCTCGGGCTTCCTGATGCTCTTCCCGGGCGGCAACCGCGAAGCCGCGATGCGCAGCTACCGCGACGCGCCGTACCGTCTCGACTGGGAGGGCCGCCAGGGCTACCTGCGCCTCGCGCTCGAGGGCGACGCCGAGCTGGTCTTCGCCGCGGCGATCGGCAACGACGACGCCTACTACCAGTCGCGCCTGCCGACGCCCGAGCTGCTGCTGCGCTGGGTGAACCGGGGCGACGCGTCGCGCTACCGCGGCGCGCGGCTCGCCTTCGGGATGCTCGGGCCGCACCTGGTGCCCGGCCTCGTGCCGCTGCCGGTGCGGCTCACCCACGTGCTGTCGGAGCCGATCGACCTCGGCGACCGTGAGCGCGCGCTGCGCGAGCCGGCCGCTTTCGACGCGCTGCACGAGCGCGTCTGGGCCGAGTGTCAGCGCTTCCTCGACGCGCAGCTCGCCGCGCGCGAGCGGCACTCCGACCGCCTCGACCGCTGGGTGCGCGCCGGCGAGCGCAGGCTGCGCTCGCTCGGCTTCTAGCCGGACTCCTCCACGCCCTTCGGCGCGCGCTGCTTCATGAAGCCGAAGAGATAGCCGGCCACGCGGCGCATCTGGATCTCCTCGGCGCCCTCGGTGATCCGGTAGCGCCGGTGGTGACGGTAGATGTGCTCGAAGGGCTTGTGGCGCGAGTAGCCGAGACCGCCGTGCACCTGCATCGCGCGGTCGGCCGCCTCGCAGCAGAGCCGGTTCGCCCAGTAGTTGCACATCGAGACCTTGTCGGAGACCGAGAACGCGCCGTGGCGGTCCATCATCCACGCGGTCTTGTGCACCAGCGCGCGCAGCATCTCGCACTGCGTGTGCAGCTCGACGAGCGGGAACTGGATGCCCTGGTTGCTCGCGAGGGGCTTTCCGAAGGGCTTGCGCTCGCGCGCGTACTCGACGGAGCGGTCGATGCAGTACTGCGCGGCGCCGAGGCTCGACGCGGCCTGTCGGATCCGGTTCTCGTTGAAGAAGTGCTGCACCACCGCCAGGCCGCGGCCCTCGCCGCCGAACACCGCCGAGTCCGGCACCCGGACGCCGCGCAGCGACACGCGCCCGTGGTCGGTCGGCATGTTGAAGGTCCACAGCATCTCCTCGACCGCGAATCCGTTCGAGTCGGTCGGCACGAGGAAGGCGGTGATGCCGCGCGCGTCTCCGGGCTCGCCGGAGGTGCGCGCCATGATCATGTCGTACTCGGCCTTGTGGATGCCGGTGTTCCAGGTCTTCTCGCCGTCGATGCGCCAGCCGTCGCCGTCGCGCACCGCGCGCGTCTCCATCCACGTGGCGTCGGAGCCGTGCGCCGGCTCGGTGATGCCGAACGCGAAGCCGCGGCGCCCCGACGCGAGCGGCTCGACCCACTCGGCCTGCTGCGCCTCGCTGCCGTACTCGAGCATCAGCAGCAGGCCGACGTTGTTGCCGACGATCGAGTGCTCGGTCTGGAGGTCGTTGTGCAGGCCGAGGCCGCGGTGTGCGAGGTGCTCGCGGATCACCGCCATGTCGACGTTCGTGCCGTCGCGCCCGCCGTACGCGCGCGGGAACGCGTAGCGGTAGTGGCCCGCCGCGTCGGCGCGCCGGCGCGCCTCGGCGAGCAGCGCCTCCCAGTCCTCGTTCGGCAGGCCGTCGCGCTCCCAGTCGGTGCGCGCGTGCTCGCGGCGGTGATCGAAGAAGCGGACGTTGTCGTCCTGATGCTCGAGCGGCTCGATCTCGCGCTCGATGAATCGGTCGAGCTCGTCGAGGTACGCGGCCAGCGGCGCCGGAATCTCGAAGTCCAAGGGCGGGCCCTCCTCGCTGCATCGGGGCCCGCATACCTTCGCACTCCCGGCGGAAAGCGCCGCCCCTAGCGTGGCAGGCGCCCGCCTTCGCTCGCCT
>CAZQYK010000661.1:0-11526 GCA_964597285.1 uncultured Spirochaetales bacterium | reverse complement strand
GCGCCGCGTCGCGCTGCTCGGCCTCGCGTTCAAGCCCGGCACCGACGACCTGCGCGAGAGCCCCTTCCTCGCGCTCGCGAAGCGCCTGATCGGCGAGGGCCTCGAGCTCTCGATCCACGACCCGTCGGTGCTGCTCTCGCGCCTCGTCGGCTCGAACCGGGCCTTCCTCGAGAGCACGCTGCCCCACATCAGCCGCCTGCTCGCCGCGAGCGTCGACGAGGCTGTCGCCGGCGTCGACCTCGTCGTCGTCGGCCACGCGGTCGCCGAGACCGCGCGCGACGACGAGTGGCGGGCCCAGGGGAAGCACGTCCTGCGCCTCGCATGAGGCGAGCCCCGCACCGCACATGAAGCTGCTCGTCGTGTGCGCGCGCCCGCCGTGGCCGCCGACGATGGCGGACGCGATGACGGTCGACCGGCTGGTGCGCTTCCTCGCCGCGCGCGGCCACGCGGTCGACCTCGCCTGCTTCGTCGAGGGCGCGGCCGACGAGCGCGCGCTGCGCGAAGGGCTCGGCGGCGTGTGCCGGCGCATCGACGCAGTGCGCCTGCCGAAGTGGGTCTCGTACGCGAGCACAGCGCTGACGCTGCCGTTCCGCCGTCCGATGCAGACCGAGTACTACCGGTCGGCGGCGATGCGCCGTCTCGTCGCGCGCCGCGTCGCCGAGGAGCGCTACGACGTCGTCTACACCCACCTGATCCGGATGGCCGAGTACACGCGCGGGCTCGCGGTGCCGAAGGTGATGGGGATGCAGGTCTGCCAGGCGCTGAACCTCGAGCGCATGCTGGCGCACGTGCGCGACCCGGCGCGCAAGCTCTTCTACGGGATCGAGAAGGCGAAAGTGCGCCCCTACGAGGTGGCCGCCGCGGCCGACTTCGACCGCGTATTCCTGTGCGGGCCGTCGGACGTCGCGGCGCTCGAGCGCCGCGGCGCGGTGCCGAACGCGCTCGTCTGCCCGCACGGCCAGGACGTGCCGCCGCTCGAGCGCGTGCGCGCCGCGGCGCGCGAGCCCGGCGCGGTCGTGATCAGCGGCGTGATGTCGACCTTCACGAACGTCGACGCCGCCACGTGGTTCGCGCGCGAGATCTTCCCGCGCGTCGAGGCGCGCGCGCCGCACGCGAAGTTCTGGATCGTCGGGCGCAACCCGCAGCGCGCGGTGCAGGCGCTCGCGCGCCCGGGCCGGGTCGAGGTGACCGGCGAGGTGCCCGACGTCGCCGACTGGCTGTGCCGCGCCGAGGTCGCGGTAGCCCCGTTGCGCATCGCCGCCGGCATGCAGAACAAGCTCGTGCAGGCGATGGCGTGCGAGCTGGCCGCGGTCGCGACGCCGGAGGCGAACGAGGGCATCGGTGCAAAGCCCGACGAGCACCTGCTCGTGCGCGGCGACGCCGAGGGCTTCGCCGACGCGGTCGCCGACCTCCTCGCCGACGCCGAGCGCCGCCGCGCGCTCGGCCGCGCGGCCCGCGCGTTCGTCGAGGCGCACTGGACGTGGGAGGCACATTTCGAGAAGCTAGAGTCGATGCTGGCGGAGGTCGCTGCGGGTCGATGACGGGCGCGACGCGGATTCCGGGCAAGCGAACGATCCTCTTCGAGCTGAACGAGGTACCGCTGCGGATCATCGACGCGCACTGCGCCTGGAACCCCCGCTCTGCGCTCGCTCGTCGTCTCCCGGCCTGCTTCCAGTACGAAGCCGTCAGCGAGGACGTTGGACCGCTCACCCCCTGGCGCACCTGGCCGTCCCTGCACCGCGGGGTGCGTAACGACGAGCACGGCATCCTTCACTTCGGACAGAAGCGCGACGAGGCCGACCGACGCTATCCGCCGCTTTGGCAGATCCTGGCGGATCACGGCGTGCGAAGCGGAGTCTTCGGCTCGCTGCACACCTATCCCCCTCCCGCTTCGCCGGAGGGCTACCCCTTCTTCTTCCCTGACACCTTCGCGGCGGGTAGCGAGTGCTTTCCGCCCGAGCTCGAGGTGCTCCAGCACTTCAACCTGGCGATGGCCCGCCGCAGCGGGCGCAACGTGGACAAGGGCGTCGCGTGGGGCGACGCGTTGCGTCTGCTGGGGGCGGCGCCGCGGCTCGGCGTGCGCGTCCGCACGCTGCTCGAGGCGACCCGCCAGCTGGCCGCCGAGCGCGTCCAGCCCTGGCGTGCGACGCGCCGGCGCACGCTCCAGCCGGTACTCGCATTCGACGTGTTCGAGAAGCAGCTCCGCGCCACTCTCCCCGACTTCGCGACCTTCTTCACGAACCACGTCGCCGCGGCGATGCACCGCTACTGGGCCGCTTGCTTCCCCGAAGACTACGAGTTCTACGAGTACGACGATTCCTGGCGCCGCACCTATCGCGACGAGGTCGGCTTCGCGATGCGCCACGCCGACGCGATGCTCGGTCGCCTCTTCCACTTCGTCGACCGCCACCCCGGCTACCAGCTGGTGATCGCATCCAGCATGGGCCAGGCCGCAACCGAGACGAAGCCGATCCTGTCCCAGCTCTACGTCACGGACGTCGCGCGGCTGATGGCGCGCCTGGGCGTTCCGGTCGGCGAGTGGCGGCTGATGCCGGCGATGCAGCCCGACGTGAACGTCTTCGTCGGTCGGCACCGCGACGCCCTGCGCGAGAAGCTGCGCCACCTGCGCATCGACGGCAAGCCGCTGCGCTTCGAGGAGGACCCGGCGAACGAGTTCTTCAGCCTGATCTTCGGGCACGTCAACCTGCACGACGGGGATCGCCGGGCCGACCTGGCGGGTCGACCGGTCCCCTTCGAAGAGCTGGGGCTCGAGCCGGTGATCATCGACGACGCGGCCGGAACCTGCGCCTACCACGTTCCGGAGGGAACCCTGCTGATCTACCGGGTCGATCGGCGGCCGCAGGATGCCGGGCGTCGCCGGGTCTCGTTCCTGGACCTGGCGCCCTGGCTGCTCGAGAACTTCTGCCTGCCGGTGCCGGCGTACATGCACCGACCCGCTCCACTCGTCTAGGCCGTCGACCTGCCATCGGAGTGCGTCTGGGCTACATGGAGCGAACGATGCCGTCCCGCGGACTCTCGAGGGTCACCGAGATCGCGAAGGTGATGCTCGCACCTCTCGCCACCTGGACCGACCTCCATGCCCGGCTCCGGGAACTGGCGGAGGCGAAGCGCGTCGGGCTGTTCTTCGAGGGGCGGAAGCTCGTCGACGTCGACCCGCTGCTGCGCCCCGTCTTCGACCGGTTCGGCCTGCGGACGTTCACCGTCCTCAACCATCGTCCGCTCCGGCTGCCGAGGCACGAGCACGAGAGCCTCGTCGCCGAGTTCGCGCGAATGCGTCGGAGCGTGCGGATCGGACGGATCGACGTCGGGGATCGGCTGCTCCACGATGGAGGCGGAACCGGTCACGCAGCGGTGTTCGTCGACTACATCCGGAAGCGATTCCCCGGTAGAGCGTTTGCGCACGCCCTGGAGTGGTGCTCGGGGCCAGGCTACATCGGCTATGCGCTGCTCGACGCGGGGGTCTGCGCGCGTCTTTCGCTCAGCGACATCAATCCGGACGCCATCGACTTCGCCCGGCACACCGCGGAGCGGAATGGGCTGCGCGACCGCGTGAGCTGTCACGTCGGCGACAACCTCGAAGCCATCGACCCGGGGATGCGCTTCGATCTGGTCGTCGGGAATCCCCCCTGGTCGTACACGACGAACGACCTTCACAACGCCCTGATCGCCAACGATCCGGGCTGGCAGATCCATCGCCGTTTCTACTCGTCGGTGGGCGCCTTCGTCGCGCCAGGCGGCGTCGTCTGCGTCTCGGCCTACGAGCCGCTCCAGACGCGCGCGCGGCTGTCCGGCGTCTGGGACATCCGACCCCGCGTGCCCAACGAGGACTTCGTCGAGATGATCCGGGCGGGCGGGCTCGTTCACCTGGAGACCGTCCGGCCCGACGGCGCCGTCGGCTCGACACCGCACGGCCACGGCATGCACTTCGTCGTCTCGACGAGGTAGCCTCGTCTGCGGCTTCGCCGCGCTTGGCTCAGTCGGACCGCGATCGCTGCAGGTTCCGCGTCACGTCGGAGATGATCCAGCGGAACTTTCCGCTCGCCTGGGCCCCGATCTGATCGACGATCTTCAGCTCGATCTCGATCGCACCACCGATCAGCTTGCGCAGCTGGCGCAGCAGCATCTCCCTGGCCTCGTCCGGTAGCGGCCGCGCCAGCTCGAGCGTGACCACGAAGCGGTCGAGCGCGAGTTGATGCAGCTGGAACCGGCGCACGTACTCGGGGTAGAGCGAGAGGATCGCGTGGAACTCGATGCCGCCGATGAGGCCTCCCGCGGGCGTCGCGACCAGGTCGGCCACTCGACCCCGGACCCGGCTCAGACACGTGAATGGCAGCGGCCCGGGCACGTCCTGCCGCAGCTCCGCGAGGTCGCCGACCTTGTATCGGATGAACGGATAGGCCTCGCTCCACAGGCCGGTCAGCGCCACTGCGCCGTCGGGCAGGCACTCGACGACGCAGAGATCGTCGTTGAAACGCAGGTAGCCATCGGGATCGGTGCCGGCCAGGAACCCGAGCTCGACGCATCCGTAGTGCTCGACGATGGGACACTGGAAGGCCTCCGTCATCGTCTTCGCCTGCCATTCCTCGATCTGCTCGCCCTCGGAGATCGCCGCCCGAAGACGGAAGCCCTGGAAGCGACGGCCCTCCTCCAGCATCTGGCGCGCCACGACGTAGAGCCCGGAGGTGTAGCCCATGAGATACACGGGCTGGTGTCGCTCTACACGGTCCAGCTCACGGCGCACCGTTTCCGGCGCCATGTCGGCGGTGTTGACGTACACACGGTCGCTCAGATAGTTGCGCAGATTCCCCTTGGCCCGGGTGAGCTGTCGACGAAGCGGGCCCTGCCCGTAGAGCGCGGCAGCACCCCAGAAGTACGCATAGCGGTCCCCCGGACGCAGCCCGTGCCGGCGCAGGGACCGCCACAGGCAGGCGTACGCGTAATCGCGCGCTCGGCGGTCCTTCGGCACGATCAGCGGCTGGCCGGTGCTTCCGCTCGTGTCCTGAAGGACCAGGCGCTTCGGGTCGTACGCTTCGGAGAAGAAGGCGGCGGGATCCGACTTGTACTCACTCTTGGACGTGAGCGGCAGGTCCTCGAGACCGATCGAATCTCCAGGGACGATGCCCTGCGCCCGCGCCCAGTGCCGGTAGAAGGGAACGTGACGGATCGCATGGTCCAGCAGCGCGTCCAGACGCCGGCGCTGGAGCGCCAGCAGCGCGTCCCGTGACATCCGCTCCGCGTCGAGGCAGGCCCTCCAATGAGCCTCGAGCGAGCGGTGGGCGAAGCAATCCTTGAGCCGAACCCGCCAGTTGCGGCTGAAGGAACGGTAGGATCGATCGCGGTCGGCGGCGGCTTCCGAGGCGGGCTTCATTACGCGAGCTTACTTCAAGCGGCGGCTCGATCGACGACGATCATCCGGGCCCGGGCGGCGCCCGGGCGGAGCTTCCGACGCCCCTCTCACTCCGGCTCCAGCCCGCAGTCGCGGATCTTGTGCAGCAGCGTCTTGTACGAGACGCCGAGCAGGCGCGCGGCCTGCTTGCGGTTCCAGTGCGTGTGCTGGAGCACGCGGTCGATCGCCTCGCGCTCGGCCTCCTGCGCGACGCGCCGCCCGACCTCGCGCAGCGGCACGTCGCCGGCGGTCTCGGCGAGGCCGTCGATCAGGCTGCGCAGCGCGCTGCCGGCCGACGCCGCGCCGCGCGTCTCGCGCAGCTCGGCGAGGATCGCGTCCTCGCGCTCGAGCACGACGAAGCGCTTGATCAGGTTCTCGAGCTCGCGGACGTTGCCGGGGTAGTCGTAGCTCGCGAGCGCCGCGAGCAGCTCGACCGAGGGCTCGGGCGCCGGCTTCGCGTAGCGCGCGGCCGAGCGGCGCAGGTAGGTGTCGATGAAGAGCGGAATCTCCTCGCGCCGCTCGCGCAGCGGCGGGATCTCGACGCCGACGACGTTGAGACGGAAGTAGAGGTCCTCGCGGAAGCCGCCGGCGGCGACCATCTCGATCAGCCGACGGTTCGTCGCGCAGACGACGCGCACGTCGACGACGACCTCGTCGTTGCCGCCGAGGCGCGCGAAGCGGCCGTCCTGGAGCACGCCGAGCAGCTTCGCCTGCAGCGCAGGGCTCATCTCGCCGATCTCGTCGAGGAAGATCGCGCCGCGGTGCGCCACCTCGAACTTGCCGATCTTGCGACCGACCGCACCGGTGAACGCGCCCTTCTCGTAGCCGAAGAGCTCGCTCTCGAGCAGCTCGGCCGGCAGCGCCGCGCAGTTCACCTTGATGAACGGGCCCTTCGCGCGATTCGACAGCGCGTGAGCGGTGCGCGCGACGATCTCCTTGCCGACGCCGCTCTCGCCCTGGATCAGGATCGTGACGTCGGTGTCGGCCACCTGCTCGAGCGTCGCGTGCACGGCCCGCATCGCCTCGCTGCCCCAGACCGCCGCGTCGGCGCTCGGCAGCAGCTCGGCGGCGAGGCGGTCGCGCTCGCGCTCGAGGAGCCGGCGCTCGAGCACCTGCTCGAGCGTCGCGTCGAGCTCGGCCTCCTCGAAGGGCTTGTTCAGGTAGTCGGCGGCGCCGAGCTGCATCGCCTCGACGATCGTCGCGGCGCGCCCCACGACCGAGAGCATCACGACCGGCACCTCCGGGTGCCCGGCGCGGATGCGGCGCAGCGTCTCGATCCCGTCGAGGCCCGGCATCATCACGTCGAGCAGGATCACGTCCGGCGCGGCGCCACCCTCGAGCAGCGCAAGCGCCCGGCGCCCGTCCTCCGCGGTGTCGACGTCCCAGCCACGCAGCTCGAGCAGGTTCGCGAGGAACGAGCGGATGCTCTCGGCGTCGTCGACGACGAGGACGCGCGCGTTCTTCGAAGGTCGGCTCCGCGCCACGCTCAGCCCTCCCCGCCCGCGGCGCGGCGCGGCGCCTCGGCCGGCAGCGTGAAGCGCAGACACGCGCCGCCGCCGGGCGCCTCGTCGGCGCGGATCGCGCCGCCGTGCGCCTCGACCAGGCGCCGGCAGATCGCGAGCCCGAGGCCGAGCCCGCCTCCGCCGTCGCCGAGCTGCACGTAGGGCTCGAACACGCGCTCGCGCTCGGCCCCCGGGATGCCCGGGCCGTCGTCGCGCACCGCGACCTCGACCCAGCGCCGCACCCACACGGCGCCGGGCGTCTCGACGGCGCGCGTCGCGACCTCGACCGAGCCCCCGGGCGGCGCGAACTTCAGCGCGTTGCCGACCAGGTTCGTCAGGACCTGCTCGATCCGCTGCGGGTCGAAGCGCGCCTCGGCGGCCTCGGGCGACAGGTCGAGCGCGAGCCGCAGCCCGCGCTCGGCGAAGAGCGGTCGGAACATCGCGGCGACGCCCTCGACGACGAGCGCGAGCGGCGCGCGGCCCAGCTCGAGCGGCTCGTCGCCGCGCGCGACGCGCGACGCGTCGAGCAGGTTCGCGATGAAGGCGTCGAGGCGACGGCAGCTGCGGTGGCTCTCCTCGAGGAACTTGCGCTGCTCGGGGGTCAGCGGCCCGACCTCCTCGGCGAGCAGCAGCCGGTGGTAGCCGCCGATCACCGTCACCGGCGTGCGCAGCTCGTGGCTGACGACGCCGAGCAGCTCCTCGCGCTCGGAGCGCTCACGGCGCAGCCGCTCGCGCGCGGTCTCGAGCTCGCGGTGGAGCCGCGAGAGCTCGTGGCTCGCGTGCAGCAGCTCCTCTTCGAGCCGGCGGACGCGGTCCGAGCCGGCCCCGGCCGCGGACGTCGGCTTCGCGGGGCGCGTCATCGAGCGCGCCCCCGGTCGTGGTATATGTGGCTCGCGACGGCGCGCGGGGTGGCCCGGGACATCCCCGGCTTCATCGCCCCGAAACGCCCTTCCCTTGAGGGCCACAAGCCCCTGTCGAGACGCGCGTTTTGACCGCCGAGCCGAGTGCCACGGAGCGCATCGACCAGCTCGTGGCCGAGCTGAACCGGCACCTGCGCCTCTACCACGTCGAGGACGCTCCGGAGATCTCGGACGCCGAGTACGACCGGTTCTACCGCGAGCTCGAGGCGCTCGAGGCAGCCCACCCCGACCTCGTGCGCGCCGACTCGCCGACGCGACGCGTCGGGGCGCCGCCGGCCGAGGGCTTCGCCGAGTTCGTCCACCGCGTGCCGATGCTCTCGCTCGAGAACGCGATGGACGAGGCCGAGCTGCGCGCCTTCGACGAGCGGGTGAGGCGGATGCTGGAGAGGGAGGGTCCGCTCGAGTACTTCGTGGAGCCCAAGCTCGACGGCGCGAGCATCGAGCTCGTGTATCGGGACGGCGTGCTGCAGGCGGGCGCCACGCGGGGCAACGGACGCGTGGGCGAGGACGTGACGGGGAATCTGCGCGCGTCGCCGAGCATCCCGCCGGCGCTCCAGGGCCCGGCTCCGGCCCGCGTCTCGGTGCGGGGCGAGGTGATGCTCCCGATCGCCCGCTTCGAGCGGCTCAACCGCAAGCGCCTGGAGCAGGGTCTCGAGCCCTTCGCCAACCCGCGCAACGCCGCGGCCGGATCCCTGCGCCAGCTGCACGACGTCGACCGCGAGCGGCTGCGCGCGCTCGAGTTCTTCGCCTACGCGCTCGGCGAGGGAGCTCCCGAGCCCGTGAGGACCCAAGCGCAGGCACTCGAGACGCTGACCGGCTGGGGCTTCGCGACGCGCAGCGAGTGCCGCGTCTGCGACGGCGTCGAGGAAGTCCTGCGCGTCCACGAGGCTCTGCTCGGCCGGCGCCGCGCCCTGCCCGTGGAGATCGACGGCAGCGTCGTCAAGGTGAACCGCCTCGACTGGCAGAACGAGCTCGGATCGGTTTCGCGCGCGCCGCGCTGGGCGATCGCCTACAAGTTTCCGCCGTCCCAGGAGACGACCCGGGTGCTCGCGATCGAGGTGCAGGTGGGCCGCACCGGCGCGCTGACGCCGGTCGCGAAGCTCGAGCCGGTGCGGGTCGGCGGCGTCACGGTGTCGAACGCGTCGCTGCACAACCGCGACGAGATCGAGCGCAAGGACGTGCGCGTCGGCGACACCGTCGTCGTGCAGCGCGCCGGCGACGTGATCCCGCAGATCGTCGTGGTCGTGCGCGAGAAGCGCCCGCGCGGGGCGCGCCGCTACCGCTTCCCCGAGCGCTGCCCGGTGTGCGGCGCCGACGCGGTGCGCCTCGAGGACGAGGTGGTGACGCGCTGCCCGAACCTCGACTGCCCGGCGCAGCTGAAGAACAACCTGCGCCACCTCGCCGGGCGCAGCGCGCTCGACGTCGAGGGGCTCGGCGCGAAGCTCGTCGAGCAGCTCGTCGAGCGCGGCGTCGTGACGCGCGTGTCCGACCTGTTCCGGCTCGGCGCCGAGGCGCTCGAGGCGCTCGACCGGATGGGCGAGAAGTCGGCCCGGAACGTCGTCGCGGCGCTCGAGCGCGCGAAGCGCACGACGCTCGCGCGCTTCCTCGTCGCGCTCGGCATCCGGCACGTCGGCGAGACGGTGGCCGAGCTGCTCGCGGCTCGCTTCGGCGACCTCGACCCGCTGATCGAGGCCGACCGCGAGACGCTCGAGGCGGTCGAGGGCGTCGGGCCGACGATCGCCGAGAGCGTCGAGCGCTTCTTCGCCGATGCGCGCAACCGCGCCGAGGTGAAGGCGCTGCGCGAGCTCGGCATCTCGTGGCAACGCAGCGAGCCGAAGCCGCCGGGCGGCGAGGGCCCGCTCGCCGGCAAGACCTTCGTGCTCACCGGCACGCTGCCCGGCCTGACGCGCGGCGAGGCGAAGCGGCGCATCGAGGCGCGCGGCGGCAAGGTCACCGGCTCGGTGTCGAAGAAGACCGACTACGTCGTCGCCGGCGACGAGCCCGGCAGCAAGCTCGCGGTGGCGCGCGAGCTCGGCGTCGAGGTGCTGGACCGGGAGGGCCTCGAGGCGCTGTTGGCGGGCGGGGACGCGGCTGGAAGCGGGGCTCCGAGCTGATGCGGACGAAGTACTTCGACTGGAGCCGCGGGCGTCCCCTCGACGATCGGGACGGCTGCCCGATCGAGGTCTGGAAGCGCCCGGACGACGGCCACGCCTTCGGAGTCCACCCGGCCGGCTTCCGGGTCTTCCTCCCCGCGGACCGTCTCGCGGCCAGCGACGAGTACCGCGACGACGACCCCTATGCGGTCGCGCGCAACCTCGACAGCGACTTCCAGCAGCGCCGCTTCGAAGGGACCGTGGCACTGCTGCGCCGCACCCTGGCGCTGCAGTCCCCGCCGCCGCGGATCCTGGACGTCGGCTGCGGCGAGGGACACATCACCGCCGGGATCCGCGACGCGTTTCCCGCAGCCGAGATCTCGGCGCTCGACTACTCGATCTCCGCGATCGAACACGCGGCCCGTCGCGTGCACGGCGTGGACTTCGCGGTGGCCGACGCCCACGAGCCGCCCTATGCACCCGCCTACTTCGATACCGTCGTCTGCAACAACCTCTGGGAGCACGTGCCGGATCCCCTGCGCTTGCTGGCGGGCATGAGCCGGGTGCTCCGACCGGGCGGTCATCTCGTGCTCTCCACGCCGAGCCGCTACCGGCTCGGCAACGCGCTGCGTGCGCTGCTCGGACGTCCGCTCCGCTTCATGTCGCAAGCGCACGTCACCGAGTACAGCGTGGGTCAGGTGATCGAGCAGCTGCGCTACGGCGGCTTCGAGGTGGTGAGCTCCGGTGCACGGCGGGTCCGGACGCCCGAGGCGTCCTGGATGCGCCGCTCGATGCGCGCGCTCGCGATGGCGGCGCTCGACACGGCGACGGGGCTCGTCGGATCACACCACAGCTGGGAGGCGACCGTGCTGTACCTTGCCCGCAAGTCCGCGACCAACGGAGAGCCTGACTCCGCTCCGTCGGAAACCCGGAGAAGAGCTTGAAGCTCCCCGAACGGCGCTCTGCCCAGCTCCTGCGGCGATTCCACGGCGAGTATTCCGTCTCGGGCTTCACGAAGCACGACGGGTCGATGCGCTTCTTCGGCTTCGTGCGCTCGCTGGTCGAGCCCGGCATGCGCGTGCTCGACTTCGGCGCCGGGCGCGGCGCCTGGTTCCACGAGGACGCCTCGCGCTACCGGCGCGAGCTCCGCGACCTGCGCACCGCCGGCGCGCACGTGGTCGCCGCCGACATCGACGAGGCGGTGCGCGAGAATCGGAGCTCCGACGAGAAGGTGGTGCTGCGCGCCGGCGCCCCGCTGCCCTTCGAGGACGGTTCCTTCGATCTGGTCGTCGCTGACTTCGTGTTCGAGCATCTCGAGGAGCCCGACTTCGTCTGCGGGGAGCTGCGGCGCGTGACGAAGAGCGGCGGCTGGATCTGCGCGCGCACCGCGAACCGCTGGGGCTACGTGACGCTCGCGAGCGCTCTGGTGCCCAACTCTCGACACCGCGCGGCGTTGCGCCGGGTCCAGCCAACCTGCCGCAAGGACGTCGACGTCTTCCCGACCGCCTATCGGCTGAACTCGCCGGCCCAGGTTCGCAGGCGCTTCCCCGGCTGCGAGGTCCACCACTACTACCACTCGGGCGAGCCCGCCTATCACTTCGACC
>CAZQYK010000660.1:0-7938 GCA_964597285.1 uncultured Spirochaetales bacterium | reverse complement strand
CCGCGAGCGCGCGCTCGCGGGCATCGCCGAGCGCCCCGGCGAGTTCGTGGCCCACAGCGCGCTGCGCTTCAGCGGCTTCTGGCTCGCCGAGTGGTGGGTGGGCTGGGGACACGTGCCGGCGATCTACTCGCTCGGCCACGTGGCGCTCACGACGCTCGCCGCGATCGGCGCGTGGCGGGCGCGGCGCACCCGCGCAGGTCTCCTCGTGGCGGCCGTGCTGCTCTTCTCGCTGCCGTACGCGATCACGGTGCACGGACACGGGCGCTATCGCGTCCCGATCGAGCCGATCCTGTGCCTGCTCGGCGCGCTCGCGGTCGCACCCGTCCGCTCCGCCGGAGCGGACGGCGCCGGTCACGCGGGCGACGGCGGCTCGAAGAACCTCACGGGCCAGGACCTGCGCACCGCCTCGCGGTAGAGCATCGGGTCCGGGTTCACCGCGACCGGGTGCGCGACGAGGTCGAGCAGTGGCCGGTCGGTGATCGAGTCGGTGTAGAACCAGCTCTTCGCGAGGTCGACGCCCTCCTCCTCGATCAGCTGCTGGAGCCAGTAGATCTTCCCCTCTTCGAAGCAGATCGGCTCGATCACCCGCCCGGTGAAGCGGCCGCCCTCGACCTCGAGGCGCGTGAAGAGCATGTGGCGGATGCCGAGCCGCTCCGCGAGCGGGCCGACGACGAAGCGCGTCGCCCCCGAAACGATCGCGACGACGTGTCCGGCCGCCTGGTGCTCTCGCACGAGCCGCTCGGCCTCCGGGTAGAGCGTCGGTGCGACGAGCTCGTCGAACCACTGCCGCGCCTCCTTCTCGAGCTCGGCCTCGCTCGCGCCGCGGAACTGCACCATCATGCTGTCGGTCCAGCTGCGGATGTCGAGCACGCCGAGCTTGTACTGCAGGTAGACGGCGAGCCCCTTGACGACGTCGAGGTTGCCGATCTCGCCCTTGCGGTAGCGGTGCTTCATGAAGAGCGTCGCCGAGTTCTCGGCGATCAGCGTCTTGTCCATGTCGAAGAACGCGCCGACGCGCGGGCGGACGCGGACGAGGGAGTGGGCGCCCATCGCTAGAACACGTAGCGCCGCATCGAGACGTTCATCAACAGCCCGAGCAGCGCCAGCGTCACGACGAGCGCGGAGCCGCCGTAGGAGAAGAGCGGCAGCGGCACGCCGATCACCGGCGCGAGCCCGAGCACCATCGCGACGTTCAGCACCGCCGGCCAGAACAGGCAGCCGACGACTCCGATCGCGAGCAGCGCCCCGAACTCGTCCTTCGAGTTGCGCGCGACGACGAGGCCCCAGAGGAGCAGCGTCGCGTAGAGCGCGAGCGCGGCGCAGCTTCCGGCGAAGCCCCACTCCTCGGCGAGCACCGAGAACGCGAAGTCGGTGTGCTGCGTCGGCAGGAAGCGCAGCTGCGTCTGCGTTCCCTCGCGATAGCCGGTGCCGAACAGGCCGCCCGAGCCGATCGCGATCCGCGACTGCGTCACCTGGTAGCCCGACGCGAGCGGGTCGCGGCCCGGGTCGATCACCGCGAACACGCGCTCCTTCTGGTAGGGCGCGAGGCCGAAGGTCCACAGCGCCGCGAGCGCGGCGACGCCGGCGAGCGCCACCGCGAGCCATGCGCGCCACGGGATCCGCACGAAGAAGAAGTAGGTGCTGCCGATCAGCAGCGTCAGCAGCGCGACGCCCATGTCGCGCTGCGCGACGATCAGGCCGACCGGGAGCGCGATGATGCCGGCCGGCCACAGCAGGTCGCGCAGGCGCGTGATCTGGCTGGGCGGGTGGCGCTGGAAGTAGCGCGCCAGCGCGAGCACGAGCGCGACCTTCGCGAGCTCCGACGGCTGCACGCGCCCGCCGAAGAGCCAGCTCTGCGAGCCGCGCGTGACGGCGGCGAACGCGAGCGTCACCGCGAGCGCGACGAGCCCGAGCGCGAAGGCCGGCAGCGCGAGCCGCTCCCAGTGGCGGTAGTCGAACACGATCAGCGCCACCGCGATCGCGAAGCCGAGCGCGAACGAGAGCAGCTGGCGTCGCATCTCGTCCGAGAGCCCGTCCGGCGACGCCGTGGCCGACGCGAGGTTCACCAGGCCGAGCGTCGCGAGCACCGCGCTCAGGCCGAGCAGCGTCCAGTCGAAGTTCTGGAGCGAGCGCCGGTCGATGCCCCTCACGGCGCGCCTCCGAGCCAGGCGACGTCGGCGGGCACCCGCTGCACGGCC
Source organism: uncultured Spirochaetales bacterium (assembly GCA_964597285.1). GTDB lineage: Bacteria > Myxococcota_A > UBA9160 > UBA9160 > SMWR01 > JAHEJV01. The sequence continues at coordinate 5,740 of CAZQYK010000660.1, read as the reverse complement.
TTCTTCTCGAAGTAGCGCGCCAGCACCTTCTGCACGACCGGCCCGGCCGCGGCGCCGCCGTGGCCGCCGTGCTCGACGACCGCGGCGACGACGATCTCCGGCGCGTCGGCCGGCGCGAAGCCGACGAACCACGCGTGGTCGCGGTGCTCGAAGGTGATCTCGTCGTCGTCGAGGCCCTCGGTGTGCTGGAGGCCGACGACTTGCGCGGTGCCGGTCTTGCCGGCGACGCGCACGCCGGGCACGCGCGCGCGACGCCCGGTGCCGCCCACGCCCTCGACGACGCCCTCGAGCGCGGCGCGCACCCGCTCGAGGTGCTCGCGCGCCACCGGGACGCTGCCCTGCGGCTGCGGCGGCGCGCCGTCGACGAGGCGCCCCTCGGCATCGGCGACGCGCAGCAGCAGGCGCGGCTTCACGAGCGTGCCGCCGTTCGCGATCGCGCCGTAGGCGACCGCGAGCTGCAGCGGCGTCGTCAGGTTGAAGCCCTGGCCGATCGACACCGACAGCGTCTCGCCGGGGACCCACGGCTCCCCGAAGCGCTGCTGCTTCCAGCTGCTCGTCGGCACGAGGCCCGGCATCTCCTGCGGCAGCGGGATCCCGGTCTGGCGGCCGAGCCCGAAGCCGCGCGCGAACGACGCCAGCCGGTCGACGCCGAGATCCTTGCCGAGCAGGTAGAAGTAGACGTCGCACGACTCGACGAGCGCGCGGTGCAGGTCGACCCAGCCGTGGCCGCCGCGCTTCCAGCAGCGATAGGTGCGGCGGTGCAGCGTCGTGTAGCCGGGGCAGAACACCTTGTGGCGCGGGTCGGCGAGCTTCTCCTCGAGCCCGGCGGCCGCGACGAAGACCTTGTAGGTCGAGCCCGGCGGGTACTGGCCGGAGATCGCCCGGTTCTGCATCGGCTTCCAGCGGTCGCTGGTCAGGCGATCCCAGATCTCGGGGTCGAGACCTCCGGCGAAGTCGTTCGGGTCGAAGGCGGGCTTGGACACCAGCGCGAGCACGTCGCCGCTGTGCACGTCGAGCGCGACGAGCGCCCCGATCTTCGCCCGCTCGCCGAGCACGTCGGGCAGGAAGGCTTCCTCGCCGGCCTGCTGCAGGTCGAGGTCGAGCGTGAGCTGCACGCTGCCGCCGGGCACCGGGTCGATCTGGTCGAGCGTGCCGACGACGCGCCCGGCGACGTCGACGATCTGGTTGAGGCCGCCGGCGCGACCGCGAAGCGCCTCTTGCTCGAGGCGCTCGACGCCCGCCTGCCCGATCACCTCGCCGGCCCGGTAGTCGGCGTAGCGCTCCGACTCGAGCTGGCGGCCCTGGATCTCGCCGATGAAGCCGAGCAGGTGCGCCGCGAGCTCGCCGCCGAGATAGTCGCGGCGCGGCCGGCGGTCGACGAGGACGCCCGGCAGCGCGTACAGGTGCGACTCGACCCGCGCGAGCTCCTCGTGCGAGAGGTCGCCGGCGACGCGCACCGGCTGGAAGCGCGCGCGGCCGCGCGGCGTGCCGATCCGCTCGCGCAGCTCGCCGGCCTCGTGTCCGAGCAGGCGCGCGAGCACCGGCACGACGACGTCGGCGTTGCGCAGGTCGTTCGGCAGCACCTGCACGCCGAAAGCCAGCCGCGTCGACGCGAGGATGCGCCCGTCGCGGTCCAGGATGTCGCCGCGCGGCGCCTCGACGCGCAGCGTGCGCACCGAGTTGCGCACCGAGCGCAGCCGCAGGTCGTCGGTGTGGATCACCTGGAGCTGGAACAGGCGCGCGAAGAAGACCGCGAACACCAGCGCGATGAACGCCGCGAGCCACGGGATGCGGCGATGCAGGTCGGAGTCGCCGCCGCTGGCGATGCGCCGGTCACCGATCACGCCGCCCAGCTCCGCGGTTCGAGGCGCAGCGTGCGGCGGCCGCTCTCGTCGCCGCCCATCCACGCGACGAGCTGCGCGACGCCGGCGATCACGACCGGCGCGAGCACCGTGTTCGCGAGCGCGCGCGGAGCGAGGTCGCCGAGGCCGAGCAGAGCTGGCGCCTCCGGCGTGAAGAACGACGCGAGCGCCGCGAGCCCAAGCGCGTGCACTGCGCTCAGCGCGGCGACGAAGAGCATCTGCGGCAGCGTGCCGAGCAGGTTCACGTGCACCGAGAGCGCGCGGGCGGCTCCGAACACGAGCACGCCGAGCAGCGCGTGCTGCCCGAGCAGGCCGCCGGAGAACAGGTCGACGCCGAAGCCGCAGGCCGCGACGAGCAGCAGGCCGGTGCTCGTGCTGCGCCAGCACAGCGAAACGCCGACCAGCACCAGCAGCGCGAGGTCGGGCCGCAGCAGGCGCGGCAGGAAGGGAGCGAGAGCGCCCTGCACCATCGGCACGAGCAGCGCGAGCAGCGCGACGCCGATCGCGCGCCTCACTCTCGCACCTCGGCCAGCGCCGGCAGGTCGCCGCCCTGGGTCGCGTAGAGCAGGTCCATCGTCGGGCCGCGGCGCAGCATCACGAACACCTGCTCGAGGCGCCCGAACTCGACCGCCGGATCGACGTGCGCGATGCGCAGCAGCTGCACGTCCTCGCCCTCGACGCGCGTCACCTTGCCGATGCGCAGGCCCTTCGGATAGACGCCGCCGAGGCCCGACGTGACGAGCAGGTCGCCCGCCGCGACGTCGGCGTCGCGCCCGACGAACTCGAACACGAGCTCCTCGCCGGCGCCGCGCGCGATGCCGCGCGCGCGGCTGCGCTGGACCACCGCGTCGACCGCGGCCTGGCGGTCGATCAGCAGCATGCCCTTCGCGGCGTTGCGCGACGTGGCCGTGACGAGCCCGACCAGCCCCTGCTCGCTGATCAGCGGCATCCCGGAGTGCACGCCGTGGTTGCGGCCGCGGTCGAGCAGCACCGAGCGGAACCAGCTCGAGGCGTCGAGGCCGACCAGCTGCGCCGGCAGCATCGGCACCTCGAACTCCTCGCGCATCTCGGCGATGTCGTCGAGGCGGCCGCCCGCGACGAGCGCCTCGCGCAGCTGCGCGTTCTCGTCCTCGATCTCGGCGAGGCGCTCGCGCAGGCGCTCGTTGTCGCGGCCGACGTCGACCAGCGACGCGTACTCGCGCCAGCCCTCGCGCGCGATCTCGAAGGGCGCCGACACGGCTTTCTGCACCGGCACCGCGACGTCGAGCACCAGGCCGCTCCACCACGCGTACTCGCGCCCGCCCTCGGCGAGCGCGTGCCGGTCGACCACCATGTGGATCAGGGCGAACCCGATCACTGCGGCCGCCAGGCCGGCCAGCAGAACCCGACTTCGGATCTCGGTCATGACACCTGCGCCGGACCGGCGTCAGGAACGATGCGCGACTTCCCTCAGCAAGGGCAGCTCGTCCAGCGTTCGCCCGGTCCCGATGGCGACAGCGGTGAGGGGATCCTCTGCCAGCATGACCGGGAGGCCGGTGGCCTCCCGGAGCAACACGTCGAGATTGCGCAGCTGCGCTCCGCCGCCGACGAGCACGATGCCCTTGTCGACGATGTCGGCCGCGAGCTCCGGCGGCGTGCGCTCGAGTGCGATCTTCGCGGCCTCGACCACCGCGTTGACCGGCTCCGACAGCGCCTCGCGCACCTCCTCGGCCTTCAGCTCGAGGATCTTCGGCACGCCGGCGACGAGGTCGCGCCCCTTCACCTCCATCGACACGTTGTCGTCGGTGAGGCAGGCGGATCCGATCTGGATCTTGACCAGCTCGGCGGTGCGCTCGCCGATCAGCAGGTTGTACTTGCGCTTGACGTAGTTGATGATCGCCTCGTCCATCTTGTCGCCGCCGACGCGCGCCGAGTTCGAGTAGACGATTCCCGAGAGCGAGATCACCGCGACCTCGGTCGTGCCGCCGCCGATGTCGATGATCATGTTGCCCGAGGGCTCGGTGACCGGGAGCCCGGCGCCGATCGCGGCCGCCATCGGCTCGTCGATCAGGTACACCTCGCGCGCGCCCGCCGACATCGCCGACTCGCGCACCGCGCGCTTCTCGACCGACGTGATGCCCGACGGCACCGCGATCACGATCCGCGGCCGCACGAGGCGCTTGCGGTCGTGCACGCGCGCGATGAAGTAGCGCAGCATCGCCTCGGTGATCTCGAAGTCGGCGATCACGCCGTCCTTCATCGGTCGGATCGCGACGATGTTGCCGGGCGTGCGGCCCAGCATCTCCTTGGCGGCCTTGCCGACGGCGACCACCCGGTCCACGCCTCGCCCGTCGCGCGAAACCGCGACGACCGAGGGCTCCGAGACGACGATCCCCTTGCCCTTCGCGTAGACGACGGTGTTCGCGGTGCCGAGGTCGATCGCCAGGTCGTTCGAGAACCAGCCGAGAATCGGATCGAGGATCACGTGGCCCCTCCGCGGGCTTCCCGCCGGTCGGCGGTGCTCGGGGGATGGTTGCGCGCGCGGCTGGGCGGGAGCGCACCTAAGTGGTCGGTTTTCAACGCCGTTTCCCCACTCACCCGCGCTCCTCGGATGCTATCAACCCGCCTTCGACGCTTCAAGCGATGACCCGCCGCGACGCCGGCGCGCCGGCTGCCCCGGCTGCCCCTCCGTAGTAGTCTCCTCCCCCACTCGAGGCCTGCATCGACCGGATCGGGGCCGAGTCTGAGGGGGAGTCGCGGAATGCTTCGAATGCTGCGCGGCGGACAGCGCTGGCTCACCGCCCTGATCGTCGTGGGCGTGGGCGGGGTGTTCGTCGTCTTCCTGGGCCTCCAGGGCCCGATGGTCGGCGGCGGGGACGGCACCGTGGTGACGGTGGGCCCGCTGCGCTTCGGGGCGATCGAGTTCGAGCGCGTTCGCGCGCGGCGCGAGGCCGCGATCGAGGAGCAGCTCGGCGACCAGTACAACGCCCGGGCGATGCGCGAGATGGTCGACAACCTCGCCGCGCGCGAGCTGATGGACCAGGGCCTGCTGGCGCTGGCCGGTGAGGAGCTGGGCCTGACGGTCTCGAAGCGCGAGATCGAGCGGATGGTGCTCGCCGAGCCCACCTTCCGCGACGAGCAGGGCCGCTTCGACCCCGAGGCCTTCGTCGACTGGGCCGAGTGGAACTACGGCAGCCAGAACGCGTTCCTGGAGGAGCAGCGCCTGGCGCTGCTGTCGCTGAAGATGCTGCGGCTGCTGAACGCCCAGCCGGCCGTGGCGCCCGGCGAGGCCCGCGACGCGCTGCGCTTCGAGCTGGCCGAGGCGCGCATCGCGACCGTCTCGCTCGACGCCGGAAGCGCCGCGGAGTCCGACGAGGTGGCGCCCGAGGCGGTGGCGGCGGCGATCGCGTCGCGCGCCGAGGAGATCCAGGCGCTCTACGAGGAGCGGATCGGCGAGTTCCAGCGCCCCGAGCGGGTGCGCGCGCGCCACATCCTGCGGGCGGTCGCGGCCGACGCGCCGGACGAGGCGGTCGCACGGGCCCGGGAAGAGGCCGAGACGGCGCGCACGCGGATCGGGGCCGGCGAGGCCTTCGAGACGGTCGCCGCCGAGGTCTCCGAGGACCCCGGCTCGCGGGCCAACGGCGGCGACCTCGGCTTCTTCGCGCGCGGCCAGATGGTCCCGGCCTTCGAGGAGGCGGCCTTCGCGCTCGAGCCCGGGCAGCTCTCGGAGCCGATCCGCACCGACTTCGGCTTCCACGTGATCCGCGTCGAGGCGCGCGAGCCGGCGCTCGACCGGCCGCTCGAGGAAGTGCGCGAGGAGCTCGCGGCCGACCTGCTGCGGCGCGACGCGGCGCGCGAGGCGGCCCGCGAGCGGGCCGAGGAGGTCGCGCGCGACGTCC
>CAZQYK010000659.1:0-2608 GCA_964597285.1 uncultured Spirochaetales bacterium | reverse complement strand
GCAGGTCTCTCGACGCTCTCGCGCGCGATCGTGCAGATCCTCGACGAGCAGAGCAACGGCCTGCTCGCCGAGCACATCGAGCGCCGCATCGGCCAGACGGCGGTGCACGGAGGGAGCCGTGTCTGAGCGCATCGGCGAGCTGTTGATCGTGCCGTATCGCGCGGTGACCGACCTGATCGCCGGCGGCGGCCCGTTCGTGTTCTGGATCTTCGTGACCGGCGTCGTGCTGTGGGCGCTGGTGCTCGAGCGCGCCTGGTACTTCTCGCGCGTGCTGCCGCGCGACGCCGAGCGCATGCTCGAAGCCTGGCGCGCCCGGCCCGAGCGCCTGTCGTGGTGCGCACGCTCGATCCGGCAGGCGATGATCTCGCGCCTGAACGCCGGCATGTCCGCGAACCTGACGCTGCTGCGCGTGCTTGTGCCGCTCGCTCCGCTGCTCGGCCTGATCGGGACGGTGAGCGGGATGCTCGAGGTGTTCGAGGCGATGGCGCTGCGCGGATCGGCCGACGCGCGGACGATGGCCAGCGGCGTGTCGCACGCGATGATCTGCACGCTCACCGGGCTCGCCGTCAGCATCACCGGCCTGTACCCGGTCTACCGCTTCAACGCCCTCACCCGTCGGCAGACCGAGCTCTACGCCGACCGCTTCGAGTTCTGAGATGCGCACGCGACGCGTCTCGAACCAGCCGCTCGAGTCGACCGGCATCGACCTGGCGCCGATGCTCGACTTCGTCCTGAACCTGCTGATCTTCTTCATCATCACCGCCGTCTTCACGCGCGAGCTCGGGATGCAGGTGAGCCGGCCCGGCGCGGGCGTCGCGGAGGGGGCGAAGGAGGCCAAGAGCATGATCGTCACGATCCAGGCCGGCGGCGAGATCGTGATCGACGACCGCATCGTCGACGTGCGGGCGGTGCGCGCCAACGTCGAGCGGATGCACGCGGTGAAGCCCGAGAACGGCGTGATGGTCGTCGCGAATCAGGACGTCGAGGCCGGCCTGCTGGTGCAGGTCGTCGACCAGGTCCGTCAGGGCGGCGTCCAGGACATCTCGTTCGGCGCGTCGCGCTGAGTCCGGAGACCGCACATGCCTTCGCACCAGGAATCGGACGAGGAGCACGGCATCGACCTGGCGCCGATGCTCGACTTCGTCCTGAACCTGCTGATCTTCTTCATCATCACGACCTCCTTCGTCAAGGAGGCGGGCGTGCAGGTCGACCGCCCGCTGGCCGTCACCGCCGAGTTCCGCGAGAGCGGCAACGTGCTGGTGGCGATCCGCGCGAACGGCGAGATCTGGATGGACCGGCGCCGCGTCGACCTGCGCGAGGTGCGGCCGCTGATCGAGCGGCTCCACCTCGAGCGCCCCGAGGACACGGTCGTCGTCATCGCCGACCGCACCGCGCCGACGGGCCTGCTCGCGCAGGTGATGGACGAGGTGAAGCAGGGCGGCGTCAAGGACGTCGCGATCGGCGCGACGTCGGGCGGGAAGAGCTAGCAGAGCGACTCGAGAGTCGCTCTGTCTAGCAGCGAGCCGCAGCCGAGCGAGGCCGAACGAGCTAGCGCGCGGCGCGAGCCCCGGGGCCGCCGCGCAGCGCGAGCAGCGCGGGCAGGAACGCGAGGTTGCACGCCAGCGAGAGGCACAGCGAGATCGCGAGCAGCAGGCCCATGCTCGCGATCCCGCGGTGGCCCGAGAGCGCGAGGTTGCCGAAGCTCGCGGCCGTCGTCAGCGCGCTGTAGAGCACCGCGCGGCGCGTCGTCGCCGGGTCGGCCGGGCCGTCGCCGCTGCGCCACGACTGCACCACGTGGATGCCGCTGTCGACGCCGACGCCGAGCAGCAGCGGGAGCACGATCACGTTCGCGAAGTTGAACGACATGCCCAGCAGGCCCATCGCGCCGGCGGTGAGCAGGCTCCCGAGCACGAGCGGCGCGAGCACGCAGGCCGTGTCGGACGGGCGGCGCCAGAGCAGCGCGAGCAGCAGCGCGATCGCGGCAAAGGCCGCGAGCAGCGCCTCGACGAGCGCGCGCGAGATGGCGCGGCCGAACTCGATCAGGTTGACCGCGTTGCCGGTGGCCTCGGGCGCGGCTGCGAGGAGCGCGTCGACGAAGCCGGCGAGCGCCTCGGGGCGATCGAGGCCCTCGCGCGGGAAGACCTCGACGCGCGCGCGCCCGTCGGGCGCGAGCAGGCGCCTCACGATCGGCTCGGGCAGGTCGCCGATCTCGACCGGCCCGGGGTCGAGCGCGCGGCGCAGGCGCGCGAGCTGCGCGTCGAGCTCGCCGAAGAGCGTCTGCTCGAGCTCGCGCGCCGCGACGTCGGAGCTGCCGTCGCCGCCTGCCTCGAGGAAGCGCCCGATCTCCGCGCGCAGCGCGCGCAGGCTCGCCGCGACACGCGGCGGCGCGGCCGGCTCGTGGCGCTCGAGCAGCGCGGCGAGGCGCCCGAGCGCCGCCGCGGCGTCGCGCGGCGCGGCCGCGGCGGCTGGCGTTGCGCCCTCGACCGCCGGTGCCGCGGCGAGCAGGAAGTCGGCGTCGGCGAGCAGCGCGAGCTTCTCTTCCTGCTCGGCCGGCACGAAGTCCGTGAGCGTGCGCACCGAGCTCACCGACGGCAGCCCCCGCAGCCGC